>NZ_JAKUHK010000074.1:0-7740 GCF_023630655.1 Synechococcus sp. MU1655
AGCTGTTGAGTGATCGACTCCTCGCCAATCCTGTGATTGAGAACTGGACCCTGGAACTCAAGTTGTCATGAGCATTGGTGTTGTTGTCTTTCCTGGTTCCAATTGCGACCGGGATGTCCGTTGGGCAACCGAGGGGTGCCTTGGCATGCAAACCCGTTACCTCTGGCATGAGGAGACAGATCTGAGCGACCTCGACGCTGTGGTCCTACCGGGAGGGTTCAGTTATGGCGACTATTTGCGCTGCGGAGCCATCGCCAGGTTTGCCCCAGTGCTGGAATCCTTGATCGATTTCGCGAACAAAGGCGGGCGAGTACTAGGCATCTGCAATGGATTTCAAGTGCTCACTGAGCTCGGCTTATTGCCAGGAGCACTCACGCGTAATAGCGGTCTCCATTTCATCTGCGAAGACGCTCCACTCAAGGTGGTGAGCGCTCGAACCCCCTGGTTGGCACACGAACAATCAGGACGTGAAATCCAGCTGCCCATTGCCCATGGAGAGGGCCGTTATCAATGCAGCGAAGACACGCTCAAAGCACTTCAAGACAACGACGGCATCGCGTTGAAATACAACAACAATCCCAATGGCTCCATTGCCGACATTGCCGGAATCACGAATCCAGCGGGCAACGTGCTCGGATTGATGCCCCATCCTGAACGGGCCTGTGATCCTGCAACGGGTGGCATTGATGGACGTCGATTGCTGGAAGCCCTGACCTAGGAAGACGACCCATCCTGATCAGCTCTAGAAGAAAACAGAGAGCTCATGGGCATCAGTTCATTGACGCTAACTTGAGGAGAATTAAAGAAGACTAGTTTTTATCTGAAGCAGTCAAGCCAAACCATCATTGATCAGGCGTTATCGATAAGACCACTACAAGTATGAATCATGCATGATCGAGAGTTGCGAACTGATCTTTACTGTTTCACCCGATTTTCAAGGCTGAGCTTGATTAATGGCTTTAAGCATGAAACCAATCAAATTGTCAGACTCCTGTTAGGTAGAGATGAAGGCCTTTGATGCATCGTCGATCATTTTTAAGGTTGGGAGTTCCAGCGGCCTTGGCGATGGCCGTTCCTTTTTCGACTCATGGTTTGGCAGCATCGACTCAAACGAAGCCCCCACTTCGTCCGTTAAAGAAGGGCTCAAGACTTCGAGCCGTTAATGCCGGAACTTGGCTCGAGCCTGAAGCAGACTTTGGCCCGTTAGTGGAGCGCTGTGAAGCAGAGGGTTGGACGCTAGAAGTCCCAGAATCGGTCAAACGTCAGTGGAAATGGTTTTCGGGCACCGATCAACAGCGAGCCGATGATCTGGAGCGTGCCTGGAACAATCCTTCCCTGGATGGTCTGATTTATGTCGGTGCTGGCTGGGGAGGCGCCAGGGTGTTAGAAGCTGGCTTCCGCTTCCCCAATCGACCGCTTTGGACCCTGGGGTTTTCTGACACCAGCTCGATGCTGATGGCGCAATGGTCCGCTGGCTTGCATGGCGCCATCCACGGATCCACCACTGGACCGGACCAACAGTGGGAACGAACGGTCCATCTCCTGAGAGGGGAACAGGTCGCTCCACTGCAAGGGCGTTCCGTCCGTTCCGGGGTGGCCAGAGGTCCGCTCGTGGTAACCAATCTCACGGTTGCAACCCATTTGATTGGCACACCCTGGTTCCCTGATCTGCGTGGATCAATCCTGGTCCTGGAAGATGTTGGAGAAGCTCCCTACAGAGTGGATCGCATGCTCACGCAATGGCGCAGCTCTGGAGTCCTGCGTGGCCTTGCTGGCGTCGCGACGGGACGATTCAGCTGGAAAGGAGAGGTCGAGCCAGGTGATTTTTCAATGGATGGGATCCTGGAGGAGCGACTGTCTGATCTCGGCATCCCCTTGGTCATGAATTTGCCCCTTGGGCATGGACTTCCCAACATGGCTCTCCCCCTTGGTGCAGAAGCAACGCTCAACGCCAATCAAGGAACGCTGGTCCTGAATCCTGATCGCACGTAGCCATGAGGCCATCAAAAAAGGGGGGCTGACGCCCCCCGCTTTGTTGGTTTTGACCGAATAATCAGGCAGCAACTGCTGTCTTGGGGTCAAGGGTGCCTTTTGCATAAAGGCCGGAATAGAAGTTGATGTCGCGCTGCTTGATCTTGCTGGCATTGCCGGCAGCCCAGAACTGCTGGTAGCGATCCAAGCAAACCTGCTTCATGTACTTACGAGCCGGCTTGTTGAAGTGACGGGGGTCAAAGTTGGCAGGATCAGCCATGGCTGCTTCACGCACGGCAGCGGTGAAGGCCAGACGGTTGTCGGTGTCGATGTTCACTTTGCGAACACCGTTACGGATGCCTTCCTGAATTTCTTCGACGGGAACGCCGTAGGTCTCAGGGATGGCACCGCCGTACTTGTTGATCATTTCCAACCATTCCTGGGGAACGGAGGAGGAGCCATGCATCACCAGATGGGTGTTGGGGATAGCTTTGTGGATTTCAGCAATACGGCTGATCGCAAGCACTTCACCCGTGGGCTTGCGGGTGAACTTGTAGGCACCGTGGCTTGTGCCGATGGCGATTGCCAAGGCATCCACCTTGGTCTTGGCGACGAAATCAGCAGCTTCAGCGGGATCGGTTAGCAGCTGATCCTTGGAAAGCTCACCTTCAAAACCGTGGCCGTCCTCGGCTTCGCCTTTACCGGTTTCAAGGGATCCAAGGCAACCCAATTCGCCTTCAACACTCACGCCGATGGCATGGGCAACGTCGACCACTTCCTTGGTGACATTGACGTTGTAGTCGTAACTCGCAGGAGTCTTGGCATCAGCCTCAAGAGAACCGTCCATCATCACGGAGGTGAAGCCGTTCGCAGCTGCTCCAAAGCAAGTTGCGGGGCTATTGCCGTGGTCCTGGTGCATCACGACAGGGATGTCGGGATAAGTCTCAACGGCCGCCAGGATCAGGTGACGCAGGAAATTCTCACCTGCATAAGTGCGGGCTCCACGTGAAGCCTGGAGGATCACAGGAGAGTCAGTCTCGTGAGCCGCCTCCATGATCGACTGCACCTGCTCAAGGTTGTTGACGTTGAAAGCAGGGATGCCGTAGCCGTTTTCCGCGGCATGGTCGAGCAGAAGTCGAAGCGGAACGAGCGCCATAGTGAAGTCCTAACGAAGGCCGATAAACGGACATGTGTCCGTAGCCGCGAGACTTTACAGTTGAGTCGTGTGAATGTCACGACACTCTGTTGCAGAAAATGCTCCGGAGTGTCAGCGAATGAGCATTCAGTAGGTGTAACCGGCTACAAAAAGCTGCTCGTCTGATGAGGGTTGAGAGCCTGGTACGTAACGCGCTTGCGAGGCCTCAGAGTTGGCTTTTGCCCGCGCAAGCAAGGCTGCCTGGCCAGCAACTTGGTCCTTACCAGCCCATGCCTTGAGGCAGGAATGCTGCAAAGCGCGTCCATAGGAGAAGCCAAGATTCCATTGCGCTTTTCTTGAAATCTTGTTCATGTTGTTGAGATAGACAGACGCCGCTTCTTCACTCAAACCGCCTGATAAAAAGACAATTCCAGGAACACTTGCAGGAACACAACGCTCCAGTGTTCTCACGGTCATTTCTGCAACAATTTGAGGATCAGATTTCTGAGCACAATCAGCTCCTTGAATCGTCATCGAAGGCTTGAGAAGCGTTCCCTCGAGCAGAACTCCATTGAGCTGGCAAGCGAAGTACACCTCCTTAAGAATCTGCTCTTGAACCGCTGCCGTGACTTCAATCGAATGATCACCATCCATCAAAATCTCAGGCTCAATGATTGGCACGAGACCTGATTCCTGAACGGATCGTGCATAACGCGCTAGGCCCCATGCATTTTCACGAATAGCCAGGTCAGAAGGACATCCATCAGCCGTGATCTGCAGCACAGCTCGCCATTTTGCAAAACGTGCGCCTTGGGCGTAATAATCTGCAGCCCGTTCCACCAAGCCATCCAACCCCGTACAAACGGTTTCAACGGATTGGGCGCCGGGCAAAGGGCAAAGACCCTTATCCACTTTGATCCCAGGAATAATTCCCGCTTTATTTAATTTCTGAACCATTGTTTCGCCATCAGCATGGCTCTGAAACAAGGTTTCTTCGTACAAGATTGCGCCACTAATAAATTCACCAAGGCCTGCCGTCGTAAACAGCATTCCTCTGTAGGCCTGACGATTGGCCTCAGTATTTTCAACTTGAATCCCACCTAGTCGCTTACCGATGGTCTTCGTGGATTCATCAACCGCAAGGATTCCCTTCCCCGACTCTGCCAAAGCGTTGGCTGTTGCAATTAACTCTTTGGAATAAGCGGAGAGAGACATAGGGATGAAGCAACAACGACGAAAGCGCCAGAACTGTACACAGCAAATCTAGGTCGAAAAAAGATATTTGACGCCCAGGCAAGTATCCAAGGCCGCAGAGAAAATTGATTATTAATTCTTCAACCTGTCAAATTCAATCGGTCCCTATGGTCGATTGATCACATGCTTGCTGACTGACCAGCCCCTCTGAAAGGCCAGGCACCATGGGAGCACCCGTTTGAATGCTGTGCGCCCACCAACTCTGGATGCGGGCCACGGGCGCCACTCGACCATCACTCCAGGTGGTGGTGAACATGAACTCGGGGTCCGCCTCGATATTGCGAGTGGCCTCTCCCATCGGCGTGTGCCAGAGCCCAAAGCCATGGACATAATCCTTTTGGTTTGAGCTACCGAGGGTGAGGCTGCCATGAGATCCATAGATCTCGAGCCAGCAACCTCGACCATTGCGGGCCACAGACGCCAAATTGACCTGGGCTGGAACCCTCTGATCCGAGCGGCCCTGCCAATCGAGCTGCATCTGAATCAGCGAGACATCTTCAGCATCCACTGGCGCCATGCCCCCGCTGGGATGGGGACGCTCCTTAATCGACACGCTATTGAGACCTTGAACGGATCGAATCGGTCCGATTAACCAAGCCAGCATGTCGAAAGCATGGGTACCAAGGGCACCGAGTACACCACCACCGGCCTCCCGTTGTGAATACCAGCTCCAGGGTCGAGACGCATCCGCACGGCTGCTCATCAACCAGTCGAGTTTCACCAGCCACGGAGTGCCCACGGCACCTGCCTTCAACATGCTCGCAGCCTGCATGAACAGAGGCACAGCCCGATACTCATAATCCACTGCAACACTGAGCCGGTTCTGAATGGCGAGGCGTTGGAGCTCGGCCACCGATTCAGCCTTAAGAGCAACAGGCTTTTCAAGCAACAAGTGTTTGCCTGCTTTCAGCGCTTGAAGGGCTAACGCAAAGCGTGGCTCCGGAGGGGTGGCAATGATCACGGCCTGCACGCGAGGGTCGCTGAGCAAAGCCTCCCAATCTTGATAACCAGGGAGGTTGTGCTCAAGGCAGGCCTGATCGAGGCGTTCACGGCGGGGATGCCAGAGCGCTACCGCTTCCAGATCAGACTGAGCGGCAAGGGCTTGCAGATGAACCGATTCACCAAAGCCAAGACCCGCAATCGCCACTCCAATGGGGGAAGGGCTTGAAGATGGGAGCGCCATAAGGGAGGCCGAGTTGGGATCAGGACAGCGACGAAAGTTCGTCCGATGAGCACACACCGGAAAGAACACCGTCGATCAAAGGATCAGAACCAGAAGGTTGCCATTCGGCCCTGAATTGAGGCAAACCATTTTTTTGCTTGTCTCGATACAGCTGTTGGCTGCAGTCAATCTCCATCACGACAAGCGTTCCCAAAGCAGGGCGATCATCCTCCTGACGCAAGCTGTAGCGGCTCAGGACTGACACGGTGCCATCCTTCTTCAGCCGCAAACTTCCGGCATCCCACCATTGCTGTCCCTCTCCACTGGAGGGCACTTCTCGCCATTCAACCTGACCGGCACAAACAGGAGCAGCACAAAGGATCAGGGCTAAAACAACTGCAGCCACCGGCCTCAAACGTGAGGACAAAACTCGAATCATGAGCTCGTGACCCGAGATTCACAACCGTGCAATCGGAGCAAACTCGCCAAAGTTGATCGCAATTGCGTACGCGGAACAATCGAATCCACGAATCCGTGGTCTTGCAGGTACTCGGCAGTCTGAAAATTATCCGGTAATTTTTCCCTCAAGGTCTGTTCAATCACGCGCCGCCCTGCAAAGCCAATCAGAGCTTTTGGCTCCGCCAAAATCAGATCTCCAAGCATCGCAAAACTTGCTGTGACGCCTCCGGTGGTGGGGTGAGTGAGCAATGGCATGTACAACACGCCCGCCTCGCGGTGGCGTTCCAAAGCACCAGAAATCTTGGCCATCTGCATGAGGCTCAGCATGCCCTCCTGCATCCTCGCTCCACCGGATGCACACACAATCAGAAGTGGCAGCTTTTTAGCGGTCGCCTCTTCCACCAAGCGGGTGATCTTTTCACCAACCACCGAACCCATCGAACCGCCCATAAAACGGAAATCCATCACGGCAAGAGCCATAGGGATGCCCTCAACCTCACAGAGTCCAGTGATAACTCCGTCGCGAAGACCTGTGCTGGCTTGCGTTTCGCGCAGGCGGTCGGCATAGGCCCTGCGGTCTTTAAAACCCAATGGATCCGTGGGTTGAAGCTCTTGATCCATCGCCACGAAGCTGTTGGGATCCACCAACACCGCAATCCGCTCACTGCTATCGATGCGGTGGTGATACCCACAGTTGCTGCAAACACTGGCGTTGCTCAGCAGATCCTTGCGATACACCACCTGCCCACATTCCGGGCACTTGCTCCAAAGACCGTCCCCTTCATCGGGCTCTTGATTCACCTTGCCGACGTACTGACCCTTACGGCGGTCAGCGAACCAGTCGAACAAACTCAAGGTTGATTACTCCTTAATGGCAACAGCAGATCTCAGTTGGCATTGGGGCTTTCGGTTTGTACGAGCGCCACATTGGGGAGATCCGAGAGTACGAATGATCAAGCCAAAGGCCTGAATCCTGTACCAATCCCCTCAGGCTAGGACAGGGATGTTGCAATCTCTCGGTGCAGCAGCCAGGGAGCTGATTTCTGTTCTTTTAAAGGCCACCAAACAGGCTGAACCATTGCTGGCCCCACCATTCAGGCCCACCGAGCCAGGTCAGCCAAATCCCAAGGGCGATAAAAGGACCAAAGGGGAAGGGCTGTCTCGGCCCTAACCGTCCAGACACCCGTCCAATCGAGCCAAAGATTGCACCACTCAAAACGGCGATTGCCAAAGCAACCAAAACACCAACCAAGCCAAGCCAAGCTCCTGCAACAGCTGCCAATTTGGCGTCACCAAGTCCAAGAGCGGGTTGTCCAAGCATGCGCTCCGCAAGAGCGCTTAATCCTTCCAGCGCCAGCAATCCTGCTGATGCCGCTAACAAATGATTGAGAAGCATGGCACTGGCGTCTGGCCCAGGGATCACCAGAAAGAGAGCCCCGGTGAAGGCAAGGCCGAGCAACACCCCAATCCTGCAAAGAGGTTCGGGGAGCCAAAGATGGTCGATATCAATCAAGACCAATGGAAGTAGCACGCTGATGAGAACAATTCCTGCCACCACATTGAGAAATGCCAGGCCTAATTGATCTGAAGCGGCGAGCAATCCATGGCCCCACAATGCGCTCAGCCAAAGGAGGGCGCTCAAAAGTTCCACCAATGGGTAACGGCTCGAAATGCCCTGATAGCAATCGCGACAACGTCCCTGAAGCCAGAGCCACCCCATCACCGGCACATTGTCGTGCCAGCGCACGGCCTGGCCACA
>NZ_JAKUHK010000075.1:0-7636 GCF_023630655.1 Synechococcus sp. MU1655
CTGCGCATGTAATGCACGCCCGTTTGGGCGGGTGCAAGCACGTATGCCGTGTTTTCGATCGCCCGAGACTGGAGCAAGACCTGCCAATGATCCTTACCTGTAAAGGCTGTGAAGGCAGCGGGAATCATTAACAACTCGGCTCCGGCTCCAACGAGATGGCGATACAGCTCAGGGAAGCGCACGTCGTAGCAAATGGATAGCCCCACCCGACACAGACCAGGCACATCCACTACGGGAGGGGGCAACATTCCGGGGCTAAAGCTCGCTGATTCCCGGTACGAGCTCCCGTCTGGGAGGTCAACGTCAAAGAGATGGATCTTGTCGTAACTCGCCAACACCTGCCCATCACGACCGACCAGCTGTGACCTCTGAAAATGCCGTTGGCCATCACCCACCGGAACAGGAAATCCCCCACCGAGGATGACCACCTGGTAGCGGCGAGCCATGGTGACCAAAAACTTGGACGCCTTCTCCGATAACGCTGGTGCCAGCTCCAGACGCTGAGAGTCGTCACCCATAAAGGCAAAGTTTTCGGGCAAAGCGATCAGCTCGGCACCACGACGAGCTGCTAAATCGATTTGCTCCTCAGCGGCCGCAAAATTGCTTTCAGGGTCCGTTGTGCTGGTGAGTTGCAGGGCCGCAGCCAAAAAGTCACTCACGTGCGTTGATTCCGATGCGCAAATGGTATTGGCTTACAGCCGTACGGCTACCCAGAAACCGCACGAAGCACGCCTGGTTCGGCCTGTGTAGGCACAACTGAGAGCTGATCAAGACCAGCACAGCGTTGGAAATCGGCGTTGTGATCACCCAAGCGAATCAAACGCTGTCCATGCGAGGCGATGCGTAAACAGGCTTCTGGATGGTCTTTCCATTGGGACCACAACGCCAACGCCGCTTGCATTTCATCGTTTGCAACGCTGGCCCCTGCGGCCAGAAGGGAGTCGGCGAGAGCGCCGGCGGCTAATGAATCCTCCAAGGAATAGGTGCCCTCCCAGCCGCTTCCCACCATCCACACCTGCTTGGGCTGATCGCGGATGAGTCGTTGTGCAACCGCTTCACGGTTCGGCAAGGCCACCGTGAGGACACAGGCCACCTCGCGTACCCGATGCAAGGAGCGGGTTCCATTGGTTGTGCTCATAAAGAGGCGTTTGCCCTTCACGGTCTCAGGAACAACGGAAACGGGGGAATTGCCGAGATCAAACCCATCGAGCTTGGAACCCCCTCGCTCGCCCACCAGCAGTCGCTTTGTTTCTGGCCAAGCGTTGGCCTGGGCCTGAAGTTCATCGAGATCAGCGAAGGTTTGGACCGCTTCTGCTCCGTTATGCAAAGCCCAGGCAATGGTTGTGGTGGCACGCAGGACATCGATCACAACTGCGGCGTCAGGACCATCAGGCCCCTTGATGGTGTCTGGCACATCACCAGCAACGTGGAAATAGGACACCTTCATGGTCACGATCTCGATCAGCGTGCGTCACAGTAACGAGATTGCTTCCTGATCACCCTTTCATCTCCATGGCTTTGATTGGACCCGGCCCTGGAACAAGAGATTTGCGGGGCTTTCTCCAGCTTCTAGAAGAGCGCGGACAGCTGCGGCGCATTACGGCTCCGGTCGATCCGGACCTAGAACTCGCCGCCATTGCTGATCGGGTTCTTGCCGCTGGTGGACCGGCTTTGCTGTTTGAGAACGTGATTGGCTCCAGCATGCCTGTTGCTGTCAACACGCTCGGCACTGTGGAGCGCGTGGTCTGGAGCATGGGTCTGGAGCGCGCTGAACAGCTTGAGGAGCTTGGATCCAGGCTCGCGATTCTTCAGCAGCCGAGGCCTCCGAAAGACCTCAAGGAGACCAAGCAATTCGCGAGGGTGTTTTGGGATCTCGTGAAGGCACGACCCGACCGAGATCTTGTTCCTCCTTGCCGGCAGCAGGTGTTTCTGGGTGATGAGGTCAATCTTGATCAAATCCCTTTGATCAGACCTTGGCCGGGTGATGCTGGTGGTGTGATCACGTTGGGACTTGTGATCACGAAGGACCCAGAAACCGGCGTCCCAAACGTGGGGGTGTATCGGTTGCAGCGCCAATCGGTCAACACCATGACCGTGCACTGGTTGAGCGTTCGTGGTGGGGCTCGTCATCTGCGTAAGGCAGCGGCGATGGGCAAAAAGCTGGAGGTTGCCATCGCTATTGGTGTGCACCCTTTACTCGTGATGGCGGCAGCAACTCCGATTCCTGTTCAGCTCAGTGAATGGCTTTTCGCAGGAATTTATGCAGGGGAGGGCGTACGTCTCACCCCCTGCAAAACGATTGATCTGCAGGTGCCAAGTTGCAGTGAGGTGGTGTTAGAAGGAACCATTACCCCTGGAGAGGTGAGCCCAGACGGTCCTTTTGGCGACCATATGGGCTTTTACGGTGGTGTGGAGGATTCTCCCTTGGTGCGCTTCCACTGCATGACACAGCGGCGGTCACCAATCTTTCTCACCACGTTCAGTGGCCGTCCTCCAAAAGAGGAGGCGATGCTTGCGATTGCTCTCAACAGAATCTATACACCAATTCTGCGTCAACAAATTCCAGAAATCAGAGATTTCTTTTTGCCAATGGAGGCACTAAGTTATAAATTAGCGGTTATTTCAATTGATAAAGCCTATCCAGGTCAGGCAAAAAGAGCTGCAATGGCATTCTGGAGTGCACTGCCTCAATTCACTTATACCAAGTTTGTCGTCGTCGTTGATAAACATATCAACGTGCGGGATCCACGTCAGGTTGTCTGGGCAATTGCTGCACAGGTTGATCCACAGAGGGACCTCTTCATCTTGGAAAATACACCATTTGACACCCTTGACTTTGCCAGTGAGCAATTGGGGCTTGGTGGAAGAATGGCTATCGATGCAACAACCAAAGTTGGCCCAGAAAAGAATCACAAATGGGGTGAACCTTTGAGCCGACCAGATGATTTAGAGCAAAAAGTATCAGATCGGCTCGAGGAGCTTGGCTTGGCAGATCTGGACCATGACGAACCAGATCCTGCACTATTTGGTTATGTATTGGATAAGCTTATTTCCATCCAGCCTCGGTCATAAGACGGATGGCTTCTTTGTTGTAACGGCTTAGTTGCGAAATAGTGACTTGATCAGGAGTGAATTTTGTCATTCCTTTGAGATAGGTTGAACCACCAACGCCTTGTAGGGGAAATTCATAGGTGGGCCCTGCAATACCGGCACTTCCCTGAGGAGATGCTAAAAATTCAATTAATTTGACTGCATTTTTTTTGTTCTTGGAATAACGCGACACTGCTGCAGCGCTGATATTGACGTGAGCAGGTTTGGGCATCACTATTTTCACATCATTGGCTAATTGCTGATCTTTTTTTCCGTTAACACCCGCTCTCATACGCGCTAAGTAATAGTGATTCACAACTCCAACGCCACACTGGCCTTGGGCAACAGCCCGAATCAGCCCGATATCTCCACCAAAATAGGGTTGACTGACATTGCTGGTAAGACCTTTCAGCCAGGATTTAACCTTGGCTGTGCCTTTTAGTGCCAGTTGATCAGCAACAAGTGATTGATTGTAGACATTTTTTCTCTTCCTTAGGCATACTTTTCCTTTTAATGCTGGACTTGCTAGTTGTGAATATGATGTCACTGACGATGGAGAAACAATGGCTGGATTAACGATAATTGCTCGTACTCGTCGTGTTAGGCCAAACCATCTTTTGTTGGGGTCTCGATAGCGAGAGGGTACAGATTTGCTTAGTGAAGAAGATTGAATTGGGGCAAAGAGTCCAGCATTGGCTGCATTGTTGATGCGTGCAGCATCCACTAAAATGATCACGTCTGCTTTCGTATTCTTGCCTTCACTTTTTAATCGTTGAACCAAAGAAATTCCCGATGCTTCTACTAAGCGAACTTTGATTCCGGTTTGATCTGAAAACTTTTTGTAAACCTGCCGGTCTGTATTGTAATGGCGACCTGAGTAAACCCTGACTTCTTCTGCCGCAAACGCTGGTGCAAAAAGAGCCAGTGGCAAAAGAGATGTGAGGAACAAAAAAGGTTTCATCTTAATAAAGCATTTTCTTTTATTATAGAAGCCTGTTGGGACGCAAACGAATCATTTGTCACAGCGCTACGCTTCGCCGATCTTGCCAGAGATACAAGGACTGAACAATGAATCACTTGCGATTGCAAATACTGGATCAAACAACCTGTGAGCGCTTGCTTGAACGACTTGCCAGCGAAGCGGAATGGTTGGATGGTTCGCTAACCGCTGGTGCTCACGCTAAGGGGGGTAAAAGAAATCTTCAAATTAACTATGACTCTGCATTGCGAAAAGAAATTCATGAGCTCGTAGAACGTGCAATGTGGAATCATCCTGCAGTGAAGGGGTTTTGCCTTCCTCGCAAGCTCCATCGATTCTTAATTTCTAAAACAGAAAAGGAAGGTGGATATGATACTCATGTTGATAATGCCTATATGAGCAGTGGAAGAAGTGATTTGTCTTTTACCCTCTCTTTGACAGATGACACAATGTATGAAGGTGGTGAATTGGAGATTGATAGTATTTCTGAGTCATACCCTATCAAGCTCAAGCAGGGTGAAATTGTTGTTTATCCAAGCACATCCCTGCATCGCGTTTGCACTGTCACCAGGGGTGTTCGCACAGTTTGTGTGGGTTGGATTGAGAGTTATGTTCAAAACGAAAATGATCGCATCTGTTTGTTTCAACTGGAAAGTGGTGCACGAGCGGTTTTGGCAAAGCACGGTCGTAGTGACGAACTTGATTTGATTTTCCTGGCCTATACCAACCTGTTGCGACGTTTAGGCAGCTAGGGATGTATAAAAAGATCCGCTCCCTTTCCTGTTGTTCATTAAACTAAGGTGTGTGCCCAAATTTCATGAAAAAGACGACTGCCCTTTCAATATTTCTTGCTAGTGCAGCAGCACTATCAGGTCAGCTCGCAATCGTCGAACCTGCTCAAGCCGATCAAGACATGATTGGTGGAGGTTTGCAGGAATGGTCGACAGATCAAGATCTTGATGCAGAAGCTAAGAAAGATGCTGATGCCAAGGCAGCAGCTGAAAAGGCAAAAGAGCAGGATATTTGTATTCCAATTGGTGAGGGCGAGAATTGCTGGTAAGCCGAAGCTTGTTCTAAGCTTTTAAGGAGGGACTTGTGAGACAGACCCTCCTTTTTTAATGGCACTTGATTGCAAAAAAAAAAGGAGGGTCGAAACCCTCCTCTTTGATGAGATGAAATTTAAGTTTTAGAACTTAAATGTAGTCAACACAAGACCACCAAGGGTATTGAACTGGTCGGCGCCAGTACCGCCTCTTTTTGCACTATCCCCAGTTTCTTGGCCGAAAGGACGGCTCAAGTAGAACAGCGCAGGAGTCACAGTGATGTTGTCGGTCACCTGGAAGTCGTAATACAGTTCCATGGCGTAGTTGCCATCGTCTGCATAACCGTTACCGTTTTTACCCTGGCTCTTGAGAGCAGTCGCGAATTGAGGTTGTCCAATTGCGAAACCTAAGCGATTGCCGCGCATGAAAGCATCTTGCCAATTCAGACCCACAAGCCAGCCTTGTGATTCAGTGACATCGCCAGCATTAAATCCTTCATCGTTATTGAAGGAAGTGATGCTCCAACCAACACTGATGCTAGGGATCCAGCCGTTGTCTAATGGCTGGTAGTAGGCATTGAGGTTGAACTGATTCGCGTCTGAATACCCACCTTTATTCAAGCCGGCAGGAGTACCTGCGCCACCAACGGTCATGCCTGCCTGTGAATAGGCATAGGCTGCAGAGATTTGCCAGGAGGGTGTTCCGTAAGCAATTTGGCTAAGGAACTTACCTTTGGAGCGATCACCGGCGATACCACCATCATTGGGATCACTCTTGGCACCATTCTTAGCGACATAGTTGACGCTAACTTTGAATTTTGGATCGCTGTAGTCAGCATTTCTGTTGCTGATCCAGTTGATACCTGCACCTGGTGATGTGCTAGCGCCATAGGCACCGTAGTAACCACCGAGCTTGAACTGCTTCAGCACATGCTTATAAACGCCAGGGGTGGCGGCCAACATGTAGTAGTTCTCGATTAGAGGACCAGCAAACACTTGGAAGTCATTTCCGAGGGGGAATTGATACCAAAGCTTGTCAACCTTCAGGCTGTTTGCGCTGCTCTTGGAAGCTTCGATCTGAGTTTGCTTACCGGTGTAACCCTTTCCAGAGAAAGTGTTTTCACCGAAATTACCTGTTCTTAAACGGGTATAGAGCAAATCTTTGCCCGTGAAGCTGGTGTTCAGGTTAAGGGTGGTGCGGTAGGAGAAGACCGTGCCTGTATCACCTAGGTATTCACCAGTTGCTGGATCCTGCAGATCGTCGGTTTTATCACCGCCGTAAGAAGTGGCACCAATGGTGAATTCGGCTTTACCAGTCAGTTTGGTGGTGGTGGAGAACTGAGTGGCTTCCAGTTCGCCAACGCGGGCTTCAAGTCCGTCAACACGGCCCTTGAGGATGGCGAGTTCCTTTTCGAACTCTTTCATCAGGCGCTTCAGCTCGTCGGTCACTTCGGTGACGCGGTCGAGACAGGCGTTCAACAGAGCAGCCGCTTCAAAGCGGGTCATCGCCCTGTTGCCGCGGTAGGTGCCGTTGGGGTAACCGGCCACACAGCCGTAGCGCTCGATCAGGTTGCTCAGAGCCTGATAAGCCCAGTCGGTTGGGTAAACGTCGGAAAACTGAGTGATGCTGGTGACTTGCTCGCCAGTGGCGGCGTAGTCAGACACACCATTGATGTTGAGCTCAGTGGCGGTCGCAGCCATAGGTGCCAAAAGGCCCAGGGCAGCTGGGGCCACCAGCAGTTGATGGAAAAGTTTCAAAATGATCCTCACACAAGATGACGCAAAATGCGTCGACGGAAACTTAATTGCTCTTTATTGAAAATGCCACTTAAAAAAACACATTTCGATGCCCCTGTTCGTCACATATCTTTTTTTCATAAGGCACAAGTGCGCGCATCATTTGATACCCGTTGACTCGTGTCCGTTCTGTTTTCTAGTGAGTGGCGCCGACATGAATCTGAGAATTGAACATCACCAACCTCATTTTAAGAGCTTCTTTGCTTGTGCTTGCAGTGCTTGTGGCGGTTGCATTTGTTCTGGTGCGGCGCGATTCCCTTGTAGGTAGTGATGCATTCGTCAGCGATCAGACGCAAAGTCAGCGGTTTTTGGTCAGGAATGGTCGAGATCGCACACAATCGCCATCAACAAGCAACAGCTATTGAGAATCGATTGCAGAAAGCCCCTGTTTCGTTTATGTTGATATCAATTCTCATTAGCGTTAACCCCCAACGTGAGCTTCCGCTTTTTGCCTGACGACCCCACCTCGTCAATCCAAATCCCAACCGGCCAAACCGTTCTTGTTGATACGCACGGACGCAGTGAGTGCATGAAATTAAATGTGCTTGAGGGAATTGCCAGGGTGTATTGCCCTTGTGAAGAAACAGAAGGCATGACCCTTGCTTTCTTGCAGACGGGCGATCAGCTCCGCACCGATTGTTTGTGCAGTGATGGTATTTGCGTTGAAGCCATGACCCCTCTCAGAATTGAAACCAAGTCGTTGGAGCCATCACCAAACGGTTATGACT
>NZ_JAKUHK010000076.1:0-7610 GCF_023630655.1 Synechococcus sp. MU1655
CCCGCGGCCAGGTGAAGGAAAACGCCCACGTGCTTGATGTAAACGTCGACTACGTCGGTCGCGATGGCGAAAAGGATATGCATGACCTGGTGAGCCGTTTGGTCACCAACGTCAACTTGCCATTGATGCTTGATTCCACCGAGTGGCAAAAGATGGAAGCCGGCCTCAAGGTGGCCGGTGGCAAATGCCTGCTGAATTCCACTAATTACGAGGACGGCGACGAACGCTTCTTCAAGGTATTGGAACTAGCTCGAGCCTATGGCGCGGGGGTGGTGATCGGCACCATCGATGAAGACGGCATGGCCAGGACAGCGGAGCGCAAATTCGCCATCGCCCAGCGCGCCTACAGGGATGCGGTCGAATTCGGGATCCCCGCTCACGAGATCTTCTACGACCCTCTGGCGCTGCCAATCTCAACGGGCATTGAGGAGGACCGCCGCAACGGCTGTGAAACCATCGAAGCCATCAGGCGAATCACCACGGAATTGCCCGGTGTCCATGTGGTGCTTGGCGTCAGCAACATCAGCTTCGGACTCTCGCCAGCGGCACGGATCAACCTCAATTCCGTCTTCTTGCATGACTGCTGTAAGGCGGGAATGGATGCGGCGATCGTCAGCCCCGCCAAGATCCTGCCGCTGATGAAGATCAGCGAGGAACATCAGCAGGTCTGCCGTGATCTGATCAATGACAAGCGTCGATTTGAGGGGGATGTCTGCACCTACGACCCGCTCACTGAACTCACCACGCTGTTCGAAGGTGTAAGCACTAAGGAAGCCCGGGCCTCAGGTCCCTCTCTGGCTGACCTTCCCGTTGAAGAGCGACTGAAGCAGCACATCATCGATGGCGAGCGCATCGGCCTAGAACCAGCCCTTGATGAGGGTCTGGCTCAGTACAGACCTTTGGAAATCGTGAACACATTCTTGCTCGATGGCATGAAGGTTGTGGGTGAACTCTTCGGTTCAGGCCAGATGCAACTGCCTTTTGTGCTGCAGAGCGCCGAAACCATGAAAAGTGCGGTGGCCTATCTCGAACCGCATATGGAAAAAACCGAGGGAAAAAGTTCAGCCAAGGCCAAATTCCTGATTGCAACAGTCAAGGGTGATGTTCACGACATTGGCAAGAATCTTGTGGACATTATTCTCACCAATAATGGCTACGAAGTAGTCAATCTAGGCATTAAACAATCGGTCGATGCAATCATCGAAGCTCAACAAACCCATGAAGCAGATTGCATCGCCATGAGTGGTCTTTTGGTGAAATCAACCGCTTTCATGAAAGACAACTTGCAGGCCTTCAATGAGGCTGGTATTTCCGTTCCAGTGATTCTCGGCGGTGCGGCACTCACACCTCGCTTTGTTCAGAAAGACTGCCGTGAGGTCTATGACGGCCAGGTGATTTATGGGCGTGATGCCTTCGCTGACCTGAGATTCATGGACGCTCTGGTGGAGGCCAAAAAAGGTGGTGAATGGGATAACAACAAGGGCTTCATGGGCGCCATTCCCGAAGGTCTGGGGCTCAATGGGGATGCCAACAGTCGTGAGACCGAAGAGGCTGATTCGAGTGCCAAGCAGGAAGAGGCCAAGCCCAAGGCTCCCGTCAGCCGCGAGCGCTCGGAGGCCGTGCCTGAGGAACCTGCTCTGGAGCCACCATTCTGGGGAACCAACGTACTTTCAGAGGAGGAGATCAATCTGGAGGAGGTCTTCAGTTATCTCGATCGCAATGCACTCTTCGCTGGCCAATGGCAGATCCGCAAAAGCAAGGATCAGAGCCGCGAGGAGTATGAACAACAGCTCAAGGAGAAGGCCGAGCCCGTATTGCAGGAATGGTTGCAACGCTCCCGCTCTGAGCAGTTGCTGACGCCACGGGTGGCCTATGGCTACTTTCCCTGCGGCAGGGATGGCAATGCCGTCGTCGTTTTCGATCCTGCAGATCCCAGCGTTGAGCTGGGCCGCTTCGAACTTCCCAGGCAGCGTTCGGGAAACAAATACTGCATCGGTGATTTCTATCGGGATCTCTCCCCCGAGGGCCGACCCACTGATGTTCTTCCCATGCAGGCCGTCACCATGGGAGAGAAGGCCAGTGCCTTTGCGAGGGAACTGTTCCAGGCTGATCGCTACAGCGATTATCTGTATTTTCACGGCCTGGGCGTCCAGATGGCCGAAGCTCTGGCGGAGTGGACCCACGCCCGGATCCGCCGTGAACTTGGCTTCAGCGCTGATGAACCGTCGGCCCTACGCGATGTATTGGCCCAGCGCTACCGCGGCAGCCGCTATTCCTTTGGCTATCCCGCCTGCCCGAATGTCGCTGATTCAAGGCCGCAGCTCGATTGGCTGAATGCAGAACGCATCGGCCTCTCCATGGACGACAGCGACCAGTTAGAGCCTGAGCAGAGCACAACCGCTTTGGTGGCACTCCACAGCCAAGCTCGATACTTCAGCGCCTGACATGCCAACCTGAGCCGCTGCAGAACAATTCCCATGGCAATAGCAGGACCTGGTGGTGTCGATGAAGCCATCGCAGCTGGCCTCGACCTGGATGGAACACCGATTCCAGGGCCGATGGTGAAGCTCTACAACGAGGTCATGGACCTGGAGAGCAAGCGGGCACGCAGTGGCGTCAAAAAATCAATGCGCAATCGGATCGTCAAGACCGGAGCCAAGCATTTCGATCAAGACACACTGAACAAACGACTGATCGATGCCGGCTGGGATGGGCTGAAAGCCAAGGAGATCGCTTTTTTCTTCAGTTGAGCGGCCACCTTTACCGAGCTCTGTTCAGGATTATTCCTGGCAGAGCTTTTCCATCGTGTCGATCACTTCCTGCTGAAAATCGTCGAGCGCACTGGACTCGCTCAAATCAAATCCCTCTCCCGCAGCGTTCTGCGCAAGATCCTGAAAGTGGAACGCTCCCTCACCATTGGCGAGGAACTCAATAGCGGACGATTCGCCACTTTCGCGGAACGCGTCGCAGAGGGCGAGAAACGCGGCGTCTTCAGTGAACTCCCAATCCATCGAGGAGGCATAACTGAACGACCTTTAACGCCTAACCCCCGGGATCCGTCAACCATCTCGTTTCAGAATGTGCCAGTCATTCGGCAGACTCCAGGCAGCCAAAGCAAGCGAATGCCGTCAAAGGAACAAGGGCAAAAGCCAGTTGGGAAAAGGGATCTGAATGTTTTGGGTGGCGAGCTTGAAGGCTGTAGTTGTGAACCGATGACAGGTTGGTTTCGAGATGGACATTGCCGCACCGATGCCAGCGATTCAGGACAACACAGCGTCTGCTGCGTGATGTCAGAACAATTTCTGAATTACAGCAAGGCCCAGGGGAATGACCTGAGCACTCCGATGCCCAACTTTGGCTTTCCTGGACTTCAACCAGGCGATCACTGGTGTGTCTGCGCCCCACGTTGGAAACAGGCCTACGACGACGGTATGGCTCCACCCGTGCGACTCGAAGCAACCGAATCCACAGCGCTGGAGGTGATCCCGTTAGAGGTCCTCAAGATGCACGCTCACCAGGGAATCTCCTGACCGTCCCAAGCCAGGAAACGACCGCTTTCGCCAGCTGTCTGACGCAACAAAACATCGAGCAATAGAGCGGCCGCTTTCTGAGGACTGAACAAGCGATCCGGCGGAACAAAACTCTGAAACGGTTTGGAAAGAGCCGTATCGGTGGTCCCTGGATGGAGCATCGTGACGGTGGCGAGTGGAAATCGCCGCGCCCACTCCACACTCAACGAACGCAAGAACATGTTCTGGGCAGCTTTGGATCCGCGATAGGAGTACCAGCCCCCACTGTGGTTGTCACCGATACTCCCCACCCGCGCACTGAGACTCGCAAAGTGAAAAGGACGATCACGCGTCAGGACAGGTTCAATGGCTTTGGCGAGTAGCAAAGGCCCCGCAGCATTGATGGCAAACGATTCCATCAAATGATCGGCACAAACCTGCTGCAGACGCTTCTCAGGGGTCAAGGAAGCTCCATGCAGTCGCCCTGTGGCATTGATGACCAATCGAAGGGGCTGGGGATCCTCCAGGAGCCTCTGAGACAACGCCTGCAAACTCTCTGCAGACTCAAGATCAACGAGCCAATCAGCGTCTGACCCCAAGGTTCGACCACAGAGCGTCACCTTCAGAGTGGGCTGACGACGTTGCAGTTCCTCCGCAAGTGCCGTACCAAGACCGCCACGGCCAACGATCAAGGCACGGCCAATCCAAGCAACTCTGTTGATTTCAGGCATGATCGAAAGCGTGGTCCGAGGGACAGTGAGACAGCTCACACCACTGTTGCTGGGAATGTCCGTAACCGCGGGACTGATCGGGGTGGTCACCTGGGGTGTCCAAGCGATTGGGCAGCTTGAACAACAACGCACCCAACAACACCTCCTCGAAACGCTGCTAGAGGAATCCGGCACCGATCATCAACCTGTTCACGCCTCTGCTGATGACTCCATCAACTCAGCCGATGCATCCAAATCGGTACTGCACGCAAGTCCTGGTGCTAAGCCGCTAGGAGCCCCAGGCAATCCAATTGTGCGCGTTGCTTTGTTAAGTCAGTCGCCACCCCGCTCTGTGGACTTATCAGGACAGGTCGAATGCAGATTGAGCAACGGTAAAGTCGTACAAAAAAGAACCCTAAATCAACTAATAGCCGGTCATCATTCGAATTTTGTGACCTGCCATTCAGGTCAAACTGGCACCATCGTCGTGAATGAACGCTCGTATCCGGAGACGGTTTATTTCCTTAACAGAGGTCATGGTTGGACTGTGATTAACCAGCTGCCTATGGAGCGATACGTTGCCTCTGTTGTTGGCGCGGAGATGCCTAGTCACTGGAATCCTGAAGCATTAAAGGCACAAGCAGTAGCCGCACGCTCCTACGCCCTAGTGCATCTTGTGCGTCCTGCAGATTCTGATTTCAATCTTGGTGATACGACACGTTGGCAAGCCTATGGAGGCCTGAAGAGTCAAAGCGTGGCCACAACCGACGCCACTAAAGCCACACAAGGTCTTGTACTTAGTTTTAAAGGAGGACTGGTGGAATCTTTATATGCATCGACAAGTGAAATCGCTGCTGAAGCGCATAGCCATTTAGGCGCAAGCATGAGTCAGCACGGTGCCCAAAACTTAGCAATGGAGGGTCTCAAATTCAATGAAATCCTTGGTCGATATTACGTGGGTGCATCCCTCGCGAGGCTCAAAACAGATGAGAAGTAAAACCTACTGGACTCGAGCGCTCGAGCAAAGCGAGAGGGCATTGATGTCTGGTGCTCTAGTTCCACTGAGCACCTCATTAGAACATCTTTTTAGGAGTCCAGAATCACATTTCGAGTTGAGAACTCTTGAAAGTCGCTTACCCAAACATTTAAAAATAGACGGGCCCAAACCCAATCCATTTCAACCATGGGATCCGTCGCTGGAAGTGGCAACTCTGAATCCAGGTCACGCCGTCATCCTGAATAAATATCCTGTCCAACGCGGACACATGCTCCTGATTACTAAAGATTGGGCCGCCCAGGATGGTTGGCTCACTCTGGCTGACTGGAGAGCTTTAGTGTGCGTTGACCAAGACACATCTGGGCTGTGGTTCTTCAACAGTGGTCCGATTGCGGGAGCGAGTCAGCCCCATCGACATCTTCAACTTCTCCCACGCAGCAAAGACGAGACAAGTTGTCCTAGAGACCTCTGGTTTCTAAACCGATTGATATCGAAAGGAACGTACGAATCCTCTAGCGATCCCTTATTGAACGGCTGTTCCGTTATCTCACGATTCCATCACAGCAACGATGTTGATGAACAGGCACAAGATCTTCAGGACAGCTATTTATCACTCTCTAAACAGCTAGGCATAGGCCATCCCTCTCAGGATCATCGTCCAAGATCGTTTTACAACCTGTTGTTAACACCGCAATGGATGGCGATGGTGAGGCGTCGCCAAGAAGGCGCAGCTGGTTTCAGTATCAATGCCCTTGGATTTGCTGGATATCTCTTGGCCACTGCAAACTCAGATCTGAACTGGCTGAAGACCCATGGACCCGAGGCTTTATTGCGAGAAGTGATTCTCGAAATCCGTGGAAACACGGTTGTGAAGAGAACCCCTTAGATGTCTGTCTGAGGAGGGACATCCGGCCGACACCGACCCTTCCTTCGACAACAGCCATGAACAAAACCCACGCGATCAGAAATCAACGAATCGAGCGACATCTGAAACTTGTTGATCCCATTGCTGGCCATTACGCCAGGCGATCGGGACTCGATCGAGAAGATCTCAAACAGGTGGGGAGGCTTGGGTTGCTACGTGCCGCGGAGGGTTATCAGCAAAGCCAGGAGAAACCTTTTGAGGTGTATGCAAGGCCCCATATCAGAGGGGCAATCCTTCATTACCTCAGAGACAGTGTGGGACTAGTCAAACTCCCCCGCCGCCTCCAAGAACAAGCGCAGCATACGATTAAAAACAACTCTGCAGAGCCACAACAAAGACAGGAGATGTCTGCTGAGCTGGAACTGAACGTGCATGCCTATCGTTGCCGACAGTCATGGGAACCTCTAGACGAAGGCAGGGTTGCAGATGACGACCCTGTATGGCAACCGCTGCTGATGCAGGAGCGGGCCAAACGGATCTGGACGGCAATCAACGGATTAGGTCCCTCAGAGAAAAGGGCGCTCATTGAAGTGGTGCTGGAGGGTGCCAGCCTTCGTGGAGCCGGAACAAAGCAGGGTGTGAGCGCAATGACCATGCAACGCAGACTGAAGCGCGCCCTAGCCCAGTTGCGCCAAGACCTTGGTGATCAGGATTCGTCGTCGCTGTGGTCCCGCTGAATTTGCCCTTCAAGTGTGGACATCGCTGCTGTTACAGCAGCAAGTTGGCGTTCAAGGCCATCACGCCAAAAACGGAGCATCTCCATCTTGCGTTGCTGGTGATGACTGCGCCAATGACTGGACTCACATGAGGACTGACAGAAAAAGGGAGGCAGCATGAGTAAACACATGATCTTCCATAATCCTGGCGAATTGTTCCAGAAATCGGGACTGCCAACACACACTTGGCGCTTCTGAACCAGACGATTAGGTTTGGAGCTTGCGGAGAGCTCAGGCCTCAGCGCCCCTACAACCAGTCTCGCGTGTCTCACCGATTATCAAAACTGGTCCTAGGCAGCGTCGCAATTGCGACGCTCAATTTAGGTGTCATGGAGTGTGCGCACGCCTATGTGCCACTGATGGCTGGTCAAAGGGCTCGAGCTCTTAATGGCACCTTTAATAACGTTCCAGTCCTTCATTCCAATCAACCCGAAATTGTTAAAGGACCTGGAATCCTCGTCACCACAGCGCCAGGATCTGCGATTGCCGCCGAAAACAATCAACCAATCAAGAATCCTGAATTTACTTTTAATGGCGAATTCGGCTTGCATATGCACCATAAATATTATCCACAAGACAGCAGTAAATTAGGTGGACGTCGCGCAAGAGGTTTATTAACGGTTGCTGCAATCGCTATCAACCCAGGCAATAATCCAGTCACACTTAGATTTAAAAGAGGGTCTGTAAAAAACAGTTTTGAGGCTCCTTATCACCCCAACCGTCTGATGGGGGTAAAGCCACTCGGCCGCCGTC
>NZ_JAKUHK010000077.1:0-7599 GCF_023630655.1 Synechococcus sp. MU1655
CCGCCATTGAGCCAAGGCAGCAGGTTGCTGCACAGCGAGCGGATGGGGCCAAGACCACCAAGGCAAACCGTTGTGTTGATCACGCAGAACCACGAAATTGACGTGATCTGTCAGCCAATGGCTTTGGTCAGCCCTCCACCGTTGAAATTGTTGTTGGCGCAGAGAGGATTGCTGAGGCCAATGGGCTGCAAGCGCGCGGCCCAGTGCAGCAGCACGCGCATCGGCCAGTTGAAAGTCCAGTACGACGGTCGATTCCGCCTTGGCATCAGCACCGGGGAGACGCCCAAGATCACTGGATGCCACAAAGCTTTCTTCTGCCAAATCTTTGGCATCCAGGAGCCAAGGATTTAAGGCAAAACTGGAGGGTGAGCTGTACGGCGACCCCGTGCCATCAGGCGGAGCAAGGGGCAAAATCTGCCAAACGCTGACGCCATGGCTCGCCAAAGCCTTCAACCATTCACGGGCTGATCGTCCAAAGCTTCCACACACCGGTGAGTCCGGCAAAGCTGTGGGGTGAAGGAGTACACCAACCCGCCGATCCCTTTCGCTTCTGGAGTGATTAACCATCGAAGCAAATCATTCGGGGTGCCGGACGGTCGAAGGGAATCCAAATGATCCGACCTTTGTGATCTTACGGAGCGTCTCAACAAGCATCGAAGCTCTTCCCTCAAGCCCATCGCAATCACTGAGATCTACCAACTCGCTTCGTTTGAAAACGGAAGATTCACGCCCTAGCGTTGATTCAGATCAATCTGTTGACGACGTGCTCGCCCCCCTCTCACCGCGCCATGATTTTCGAGAACGTTCTCCAGATCAAGTGCGGGTGGCCGTCTTCGGGGCCACTGGGTACATCGGACGATTTGTCGTGAGAGAACTGGTAAAGCGCGGATATCAAGTGATGGCATTTGCCCGCGACTCCAGTGGAATTGGAGGACGCAAAGGCAAAGCAGACGTCGTAGCCGATTTCCCTGACGCAGAGGTCAGGTTTGGCGATGTGACCAATCCGGCTTCACTTGCAACCCATGCCTTCAATGAACCCACTGATGTGGTGATTTCTTGCCTTGCATCGAGAACGGGCGGCAAAAAAGATTCATGGGCAATCGATTATGAAGCCAATCTCAACACCTACAACGAAGGGAAAAAGGCTGGTGTAGCGCATTTCGTGATGCTTTCAGCCATCTGCGTACAAAAGCCAATTTTAGAATTTCAAAAAGCGAAACTTGCCTTCGAAACCCGGCTCAGGGAAGACACAGAAATCACTCATACGATCGTTCGCCCAACAGCTTTTTTCAAAAGCATTGCCGCCCAATTTGAGAGCTGCAAGAAAGGCGCACCATATGTCATGTTTGGAAATGGAGAGCTAACAAGTTGCAAGCCAATCAGTGAAAAAGATCTTGCATGCTTCTTAGCCAATTGTGTAAATGAAGCTGACAAAGTCAATCAAGTGTTGCCCATCGGCGGGCCAGGCCCCGCGCTCAGCGCACGCGAACAAGGGGAAATACTCTTTAAAGTCCTAGGCCGCTCGCCCAGAATGCTCTCATTACCGATAGCAGTCATGAATGCTCCAACTGCCATTTTAGAAAAAGTGGCAATGCTGATACCAGGGGTAGAAGACACAGCCGAATTCGCCCGTATCGGTTGTTATTACGCCAGTGAATCCATGCTGGTTTGGAACGAGAAACGTAATTGCTATGACCCCGAGGCAACCCCCTCTTTTGGTGATGACACCCTCGAACAGTTTTTCGCAAGGGTCAACAAAGAGGGAATGGCTGGACAAGAACTAGGCGATGCTGCTCTTTTTTAAAAAGACACCAAACATCGCCCAGAGAGGCGACAGCAAATAACTCAATCATAATCAACAAACAACATTCAAGGTCTTTATCTTGATGGCTTGATTATTATCTTCTCGAAACCAGCCTTCTAACGAATTGATTTACACCCATCAGACTCACACAGACAACTGATTCAATCAAGTCACTCATCTCTGATCAACATCTAATCTCAGCTCGCCCCTAGACCTCTCCTCTGTTTCCCAATTCAGCGAGACTGAGCAAGACTGTCTGATCAATCATCAAACCATCACGCATGGGGGATCCAGCGTTGAGTGAGGACTCGCAGCAAAAGCCGAGCAAAGGCTGGTTAGGCGACCGCCCCGGGCGCAGTCTCCTGAGAATTGGTGCTGCCTTGTTTGGCACGGCTTTAGCGGGCACAGCGCTTGCCATGGTTTGGCCCAAACCAGACCCCGTAGGCGCCGATGTGCAGTCGTCCAACGGATCTTTAACTCTCGCTCCGCTCCCAGAACAAGCCGTGATGGTGCTGGTTGTGGGCCTCGATGCCGACACCATTAATGCCACATCCAACCAAGCAGCGCCGGAAGGTACCAGCAACGCCGACAGCTTGATGTTGGTCAATATCGGCTCAAAACAACCTGTTCAAGTTTTGCAATTGCCGACAGAACTGGCAGTTCAACTGCCAGGAATCGAGGAGATGCAAGCTCTTTCCACAACTTGGAAATATGGTGGAATCGCGCTGACCTCCGACGTTGTTAGCGAGCTCATCGAACTGCCGGCGAACAAGCCAGATCGCTATTTAATCCTCTCCAGGCAAAGCTTGCGCAGATTCGTAGAAGGACTTGGAGACATCGAAGTCACGCTGAATCAGACCTACAAGTACGAGGACAAGTCCCAGGGTTACAAGGTGAATCTGCAAGCAGGACTGCAAACACTCAATGGCGCTCAGGCAGAACAACTCGCGCGTCATAAACCCAAGCCCAATGAAGATCATCAGAGACGGGCGAGACAACGCCTGCTTCTCCAAGGAGTGCATCAGCAGTTAGCTGAAATCGATGCCTTCACAGTGGTACCTGAGCTATTGAATGTGTTCTCTAATCAGGTCACCACAGACATCAGCACTACAGAGATGTTAAGCCTGATGGCGGCGGCAATCAGCGCTCCCTCGCCACCGGTCATTACGGAGCTTCCTCTTGCACCTCGAGCCGGTCAACAGAGGCTGCGCGAATTGAAGCCAGATCTGAGCCTGCCAATCTGGCCCGCTCAGAACTGATCGAGCATGGGTGTAATCCTTAACTGACTCACTGAAATATTTTCCCATCAATCGAATGTGACGGATGCGGCATCCGTTATCACATAACCCGCAATGGCCAAAAAGAACCGCCTGCGTCAGTCCAGACAGTCAGAACGATTAGGCAAAATCAACTACGAGTACAGGATCATCACTGAATAACGAGATTGACTGGGAAACGAGTTGAGCCACAGCAAGGTTTACTATTCTCGCCAAAACAATTATCGCGCCATTTTAAATCCAGCCTCAATGTAGACACTATCGGCACCTTACAGAAGTCAAAACAACGAAAAGCTGTCGTTCGAGGAACAGCGATCGCCTCTAGTTACACCCTGATAATTGTCGCCGATAAAACAAGATCTTGAAACGATAAAGTCAATCGTGAACATTTCTGGAACTCTTTGTATCCAATTGAACGTTCTTCATTATTTCTCCTGTTAACAAGGTGGTCAAACGCTAACGGGAGCACTGCTACTTCTACTAAATTTTCTCAACTGGTTCAAATCATCATGTCGGCGCATCACCTTTCCAGCCTTAAGTGGAGCGATGAGGGAGAACTATCACCACAGGACACCTGGAATCTGGTTACAAAACTCACCAAAACCGAGGATCAATCGAAGGCGTCAAACCTGCTTCATCTGTCATCCAAGCACTCTCACGCCAAGAGCAAGAAGACACATAAAAACTGAACGCAGATAGACTCCATTGGGCCTAGCCCAACAAGAGCCCATTAATTATTTCAAGTTAATTGACAGAACTAGTGATTACTCTATCCTTCTGACTTTGAACGAAGAAAGAAGCCATTCACTTCAATGAGACAACTCGATTCAAACAAATTTAGATATCAGCCCTGAACTTGAGCCGCCCTAATAGGAAGAATTTAGAAAGATTGGAGTAGATAACAACTAACAGATTGGTTAACAGCGCTGAAAGATCCGGAATCGGTAAATTCTATTTACGCAAACAGATCAGCCTAACCAATTCCAGCCTGCAAGGCAGAGGATCGAGTAAGCGACCCAACGATGCATCCTTACGGCATGAATAACCAAATATTAATCGAGCGACGCAATCAGCAAGTGCCCGAAAAGTGCAGATAGCACTTTTTAATACCACGAGTTCGTCACAGCAACGCAACATTTACGCAACACTGATTGATACGGCAAAGCAATCTATGGATTGACGACCAAATCAATCGCAAACCTAATAGAGACTACTTACCTTGCTAAATATACTCAACACCCATTGGAGCAACGAACACCGAGGAGCAGGCAAAAGAGACCTACCAATTAACAACTAAAATCTATTATTGCTGACTATAAATATACTAAGCTTGTAAGCTTTTGACCAGACAAACAGGCATCATAGCCGACGGATATCAGCTCTCATACCTAAAGAATTCAGCAATATAGGCAAAGTACTCCTAAGCAAACACAAGGGACATCCAAGTCACAAGTTCTCAATCAGCGCATTCGATACGACAGCCGCAAGAGCCAAGCAACTAGCGACAGCAAGAAAGCCCATAAGAGGAACTTGAAGACACAATGATCATTCCCCTCGCGACGCCCTTCGTCTGTCTCGATTGAGACCAACTTGAGAATCGTCGCAGGGCATGACGTTGTGTCTCTGCATCTCAGTTCACCCAGGTCAACCACCCTTGATCCACCTTCAAGGGTGTATTCCCTGCTTGGCATCAACCATGATGCGCAAGTTGTGCCAATCAACGCATCAAAGCGTTCATTCCTGGATTCAGACGTTTCCATCGCTGCTGAATAGAACGGACCAGCGCATCAGAAGCAATGCCACCATCTTCTGTTGTGTCCAACAGGCCACACCAGGGCAAGCCATCCATGCGCCGGGCCGCAAGATCCCAGCTGCCTCCAAGTTGCGCCACACCAACCAAAGGGATGTTCAGCGAGTGGCACAGTGCGACTGAGGCAGGTGCCAAACCAGGGATCAAACCAGCTGCATTGGGCTGGGCTAACAACAAAACAGGACATCGCCAAGCGGCAAGAGCATCAAGCCAGCTACCAGAGGTGCCTTGCGCCATCGCCGCATCACCGCATAAGCGCAGCAATGTGAGTCGGCTTCGTTCGTGCTGACGCGAGGCCAGGGCTTGCAAACCGGCTTGAGGATCCGAACCACAGGCCAATGGCACCAACTCAGCCGAAAAGCGATTGGCGAGCTGTTGAGCACCCTCGCGCATCGAGAGCTCAGGAAGGGGGCCAGCTCCAACAAGAGCCAAGGTGAAGTCAAGCATCTAGCGACCCTAGGGAGAACAGATCCACACCGTTTATGGATAGGAAGGCTATGCAGCACTACGATCGGTTTATCGCCGATCTCAAGCGCGGGCATCGTGACAAGTTTTCTCACCGCTGCCCGAGCCGAGCAAGAGACGTTGCAGCACGACACCCGACGTCTTCGCCTGTTTAGCGGCACCTCCAATCCCGCACTCGCCAGGGAAATTGCGGCATACCTCGGAGTGCCTGACGGCCCCAAGGTGTGTAAACGCTTCGCCGATGGTGAGCTGTATGTACAAATTCAGGAATCGATTCGCGGCTGCGATGTCTTCCTGATCCAACCCACTTGCGCTCCGGTGAACGACAACCTGATGGAGCTGTTGATCATGGTGGATGCCTGCAGAAGGGCATCGGCACGACAGATCACCGCGGTGGTTCCCTACTACGGCTACGCACGCGCTGACCGCAAAACAGCCGGTCGGGAATCCATTGCAGCCAAGCTCACCGCCAATCTGCTCGTGAAGTCGGGAGTCGATCGGGTGCTGGCGATGGATCTGCACTCAGCTCAAACCCAGGGATATTTTGATATTCCCTGTGATCACATTTACGGCTCTCCGGTGCTTGTGGATTACCTCTCCGCCCAAGACCTGGGAGAGGTGGTGGTCGTGTCGCCTGACGTCGGTGGCGTAGCCAGGGCCAGGGCCTTTGCCAAACAAATGAACGGTGCTCCTCTGGCCATCATCGACAAGCGCCGCACCGGTCACAACATGGCTGAAAGCCTCACAGTCATTGGTGATGTCAGTGGCCGCACGGCGATCCTGATCGACGACATGATCGATACCGGAGGCACGATCTGCTCCGGTGCCAAGTTGCTGAGAGATCAAGGTGCGACAGGCGTCATCGCTTGTGCCACCCATCCCGTCTTCTCTCCACCAGCGATCGAACGTTTGTCGGCAGAGGGCCTGTTTGAACAGGTTGTGGTCACCAACAGCATCCCAATCGCATCCAATCACACCTTTCCCCAGCTGCATGTGCTGTCTGTCGCCAACATGCTCGGCGAAGCAATTTGGCGCATCCATGAGGAGAGTTCTGTTAGCTCGATGTTCCGCTAACTCAACCCAAGCTTGATCTGTGCTGTTGAGACACTTTTTTTGGGCACTCAGCTTGCCATTCACCCTGCTCATGGCTCCTCCAGCCACGTTTGGCCAGAGCACCAACATCCTGCTGAGAAAAAGTCGTTTACCGCGTGTTGAGCGAAAACAGGCCCTAGGGGTCTGGCTCACCAATAGCCCTAGCCCGCTTTACTACGACCAACGGAACATCAAGAAAGCCATTGATGAGCTTGATGAAGCAGGATTCTCCGTGCTTTATCCCAATGTTTGGAGTCGTGGAACGACGTTTCACTCCAGTGACTTTGCCCCGCTGGAGCCAGCCCTAAAGACCGCTGGTATCAAGGTTGATCCCATTTGCACCCTGAGCAAGGAAGCTCACAAACGCGGGATGAAAGTGGTCCCCTGGTTTGAGTACGGACTCATGGAGCCCGCCTCCGCAGAGGTCGTGCAAGACAATCCGGACTGGGTGTTGTCACGGGCCAATGGTGACCCGGTGATGACGATGCACGGCAAAGAGATGGTGTGGCTCAATCCTGCGCACCCTCAAGTCCGCGAGCGATTCATCGGCCTCGTGGTGGAAGTGATGAAACGCTGCCGGATGGACGGACTGCAACTCGATGACCACTTTGCTTGGCCTGTGGAATTGGGCTACGACCCTTACACATCAACGCTTTATCAAAATGAATTCGGCATTGCTCCCCCCCGCGACTACACCAATCGTTATTGGATGACCTGGCGTCGCCGCAAACTCACCGGTCTACTTCGCGACCTGCGCATTCGCCTGGAGCAAGAGTCGTTGCCCGTGCGAATCAGCCTTTCACCAGGTCCATTCAGGTTTGCTTATAACAACTGGCTTCAAGATTGGGAGCTCTGGGCCGTTGGACAGCTGATTGATGATCTCGTCGTTCAAAACTATGCCTATTCGCTCAGGGGTTATGCCAAAGATCTTGACCAACCCGCCTTACGCAAAGCCCGCGAATGGGGCATCCCCATCCAGATTGGCGTCTTAGCAGGCTTTGGCAAACGAACAACCTCGATGGATGTTTTGAACGAAAAGGTGCGGCTAGCGAATGATCGTGGTTACGGAGTGATTTACTTTTACTGGGAAGGATTGTGGGGAAAACATGCAGGTCCCGAGGGGGCTCAATACCGTCAGGAAGTATTTAAAC
>NZ_JAKUHK010000078.1:0-7497 GCF_023630655.1 Synechococcus sp. MU1655
ATGACTCCATGAGCGTTCAGTTTTCGCGAGGCTGCCCGTTTAATTGCGAATTTTGCGACATCATCGTTCTCTACGGGCGCAAACCCCGCACCAAAACACCCGAGCAGCTGATTTCTGAATTGCAATCGCTTTACGACCTCGGATGGCGGCGCTCGATCTTCCTCGTAGACGACAATTTCATCGGAAATAAGCGCAACGCAAAGCTTTTGCTTCCGGAAATCAAAACCTGGCAAGAAGATCGAGGCTACCCATTTAGTTTTGCCACTGAGGCCTCAGTCGATCTCGCGGACGACGACGAAATGATGCGGATGATGCACGAGGCTCGCTTTGAAAGCGTGTTTCTGGGAATTGAAACTCCAGACGAAGCTAGTTTAGAAACCGCGAGAAAAGTTCAAAACACTCGCAATCCCCTTGATGCTGCTGTTGACCGTATTACGGCAAACGGTATTCGGGTCATGGCTGGATTCATCATTGGTTTTGACGGAGAAAAGGATGGTGCTGGCTTACGGATCGTTGATTTCGTAACCCGTACAGGCATCCCTGCAGCAATGATGGGCATGCTTCAAGCCCTTCCCAACACAGCCCTTTGGCATCGTCTCGAAAAAGAAGGTCGCCTGATTCAAGACGAATCAGACGCCAAGGGTGTGAACCAAACGAATTTGCTTAATTTCAAACCTACCCGGCCCATTCGTGACATCGCCAATGAATATGTTGACGCTTTTTGTACGCTCTATGAACCCAATGCCTACATGGACCGGGTTTACTCCTATTACTTAAAGATGGGAGCTCCACGCTGGAAAGGCACCAGCAAATTACCAACTTGGACTGATATCAGGGCGCTCTCAATCGTGATCTGGCGCCAAGGGCTTAAACGCAACACGCGCGGGCGCTTCTGGCGCTATCTATTTGGCATGGCACGTCAAAATCCAGCCATGCTTGAACAGTTCATTGTTGTTCTTGCACACAACGAGCATTTCATGGAATACAGAGCGATTGTGCAACAGGAAATCCGTGAGCAGTTGGAATCGTTGCCACCAGAAGAACCCAGCAACTCGCGCGAACTGCAGCCTGTTTGAAGGATTAATCCTGAATGTACGTGCTTCCGTCCCGCAGACACTGTTCGGCTTTCTGAAGTTCCCGACCCAAATAGAACGCATGGTCTAAACGGCTGAGGGGATGATTTCCTTCCCCTTCGCATAAGGCGATCCCGACCTCTTTTGCAGTGCGCCCACGCAACACGGCTGAAGGCGTTCTGGGTCCACCTTGACGGCAAGCAATCACTTCTCCGGAATCCGGATCCCGTGCAAGACCTTGCTCATCAATCGTGTTGCCATAGTGCTCAACAACCAATTCAGCCGCAGCAGCATCGACTCGAATCAAGAAATAACCCAGCGGGTCCAAAGCTATAAACCGCTGCGACAACTGATCATCCAGCTGAGCACACGCATTTAGATCTATGGCGGTGTTGATCTGGTTCAATCTGGCTGCAAGGCTCTTCTCAACTTACAGAGCAAGCGAAGGAGTCTCCTTTCGAAAAGGCAGTTCAGCATTAATGGCCTCAATCTCTTCGAGCATCAGTGGATTGACCTTGCCAAGCCAGCCACGAATCAGTCCATCCATTTGGGGCTCATACCAGCGATGGAGGCTGATCTGAGGCCGAGCCACAAACCCACGCCGTCTTTTATGGCTCCCTCCTGCCCCTGGGTCAAAACTCTTCAGTCCTCGCTTGAGCGCCCACTCAATCGGTGCGTAATAACAAACCTCAAAATGCAAACAATCAATCTCTTCATTGCTGCCCCAGTAACGGCCCCAGAGCGACAGATCGTCATGGACACAGAGTGACATCGCAACTGGCTCATTGGGATTGCCGCGATGAGCACTAAAAAGAACAATCCGCTCTCGCAACGCGTTCGCAGCTAAGGCATCGAAAAATGATGCTGCGAGATATTTACTACCCCACATCCCCCAACGAGCGCAGTGCTGTTCATAAAATCCATGCATGCATTCCAGCAAAGAAGAATCGAGGTCCTCACCACAAAGAGGCGTAATTTCAAGCCCTGCTTCACGGACCGCCTTCCTCTCTCGTTTGATATTGCGCCGCTGATTAGCATTAAATCCTGCCAGATAATCGCTAAAAGTAGCCTGACCATCAGATGTCCAGAGGCTCTGCTGGTTCAACCAAGAAGCGCAACCTGCCGCCTCTGCCAAAGGACGCCAGAGCGGATCAACATAGAGAAAGTTGCAGCTAAGAATGCCATTATTTCTGGCAAAATCATCAATTATCTCCAGCATGAGTTGAGTCAATTCTGCAGGATCTTCATCCGCAGCCACATGAAAGCGATAGCCCTGTACCGGGCTTACGGGGCTCATCCCAATCAACTTTGGGTAATAACGAAGACCAAGATCGCCAGCAAGCCGTGCAAACGCTTGATCAAACACAAATTCCCCGTAACTGTGGCCCTTGAGATAGAGCGGCGCAACCGCACAAAGATGGTCCTCTTCGCGCCACAGGGATAGGTGCAGCGGTTGCCATCCCTGATCGGGAGCCACGCTCCCAGACTCCTCAAGGGCAGCGAGCCAATTCCAGCGATAGAAGGGAATCACTTCAGGGCCAAGAAGCTGCTCCCACTGCTGTTCGGGTATCTCCCGAATCGAGCGATGCCAACGAGCCTTCAGGGATGCCATAACCGGCGAAGACAGCGGCGAAGATCAAGACCCTAACCAGTGAGAGACATCGGAGTCACACTGAAGGCAAGCCAGTTCTTACCAACCTGCTGTGACCCATTCGACACCACATAAAAAGCAGGTGGTTGTAACGCTCGTAGCGGTCAGCTTGATGCTCAGCGGAGGTGCCGTCCAAGCAGGGCTTCTGCAACCATTGCTGCAACTGATGCGTCCAAGACTCGAGAGTCAGTTGACTGATCAATGCCAACAACTTGCGCAACAAGCTCTAAGGGATGCTGAACTCGACTTTGAACCCTTAAGCAGCATTGGGGAGCAGCCTTGCCAGGCTGTAGCCAAACCAGTCAGTGAATGCCTCATTCGTGAAACCAGTCGTAGTGGCAGAGAACTCGGTGTCATCAGCGAACTGTTGTCTGGCCGCATTGGAGATGACGCCGAAGTTGTGATCAAGCGCTGTCTGGCATCGCTGCTGGGACTCCAGGCCACAGAACTACAGGATGTCCCCCTGAGCGAGGTCTTTCAGCGACTGCGTCCATAACGAACCACAAGCTCATGACCGCTCAGTCGATCAGCCGATATCAGAGTCCAAGCATCGGGCTGCGACAGCGCCGGTGGCATGTTGAATCCATCGCACGGAATCCAGCTGAATCGACCTCCTAGAAGGCATGGGCTCAGGGTTAGCTGAAGCTCATCCACCTGATCGGCTTCCAGTAGTGATCCGCAAAGGCGCGCTCCTCCAAGAAGGACAAGGCGATGAAAACCCGATGCAGCAAGCTCAACCAAGGTCTTTTCCCAGGACGTTTGCAACCGATGAGTCGCGGAGAAACCCTCCGCTGACATCAGATCTGGGGTCAAGAGATGACGCTCAAGCTCTTGTTGGAAAAACGGCCAGTCCTGGCAAAAGTCGGGATGGCGACTCACCACGAGAGCCGTTGGCTGTAAGGGCCTGCCGTCTTGCTTTCGCTGAGTCAAAAGCTGTTGTTCATGAATCAAACAGGTGCAGCGATGGGCCCGCAAGGTTCCTGCACCGATCAACACAGCATCAGACCAAGCCAACGCTTGTTCAAGCACGTGCCGATCACCGGCACCGCCTAACTGAGCGGCACCGCCAGAGGGAGCTGCAAGCCGACCATCCAGGCTGACGGCAAGCACCAGACGAACCGTTGGTCGCTGCACGTCGAAGAAGACTCAGCCGTTCACAACGGCATGCATTGCTTCAGGCATTGCATTAAGCGCCGGAGCTTCGGCGTAAACCTCTGCAGCGTTATTAGGGCTCTCCTGAAGCCGTACCTTATGCAGCTGAGCTCCAATGGCGCGAACGGGAGTGGTCAGTCGATCAACGATATGAAGGGCGATGTTCTCAGCGGTAGGCACACAATCGGCGAAATGGGGGACGTCCTTATTCAGAAAAGTGTGATCAAAAGGCTCAACAACCAGATCGCTCACAAGACGTTGAAGCGCTGCTAGGTCGCAAACCATCCCAGTGCGTGGATCAATGCTTCCGCGAACAGTCACATCCACTAAATAATTGTGGCCATGACCATGGGGTCTGGCGCATTTGCCGTAGATCAGCTCATTTTCTTCCTGGCTTAACTCTGGTCTTGCCAGACGGTGCGCAGCAGCGAAGTGAGTGCGGATAGTGAGATAGGCGTCCATGGTTTGTCCGAGATAGTCGGCCCACAGGCCAGAAGATTCATAAAGGCGCAGCCCCACAAGGGGGAGCTGGTTGGCCAACCGAGACCAGATCACCCGAACAAGGGCTTCGGTGGTTGGCAGGCAACCCTCCGAGCTGGTGACATCGAATTCTGGCCAAACCTCATTGAGGAAGCGGAAATCGAGTTGTTCAGTGACCTCCGAACGAATCGCATGCTTCACCTCAGAGAGGTTCAGCACCATGCCGTTGGCGTCAAGGCCACCAGCCATGGACACGATCAATTCGTAATTGTGTCCATGACCAGGGGCCATCGCACACGATCCGAAGCGGGCCGCATTGTCATCAGCACTTAATTCAGGCAACCAATAACGGTGGCTGGAGCTGAAGCAGGCTCGGCGGGTGATGACACAGCCACGACCTTGGCCGTGCGGTGCCATCGTGATGGCATCAGTCATGACGAGGTCTGACGGGCGATCATCCTAGTAAGTTCACCCACCTGCCGAACGGATGGCTGACGGCACAACCACCACACCACACCCTTTGAAGGCCCGTCTGGGCGGCCGCAACCTCTACCTGATCGGGATGATGGGAAGCGGCAAAAGCAGCACGGGGCGCCCCCTTGCCCAACGACTCGGCTATGGCTTCGTCGACGCCGACGGAGTCCTGGAAACGCTTGCTGGCCGCCCCATTCCCCAAATCTTTGAGTCAGACGGTGAGCAAGGGTTCCGAGCCCTCGAGAGTCAGGTGCTGCAGGCCATTGGCCAACGCCATTCGCTCGTGGTTGCGACCGGAGGCGGTGTGATCACACAACCAGAAAACTGGGGCGTTCTGCATCAAGGGATCGTGATCTGGCTTGCCCCTGAACGGGACCAACTCCTGGCGCGTCTCCATGCGGATCCAGGAGCAAGGCCACTGCTTCAAGGAAGTGATCCTGCCGCCCGTCTCGACGCGCTCCTTGAAGCGCGTACACCTCTTTATGCAGAGGCTGATTTGCGAATCAAGGTGGGCGACGAAACGGTGAGCGCTGTATCAGAGCGAATCCTTGAGGCCATCCCTGGCATTCTCAAACCCCATGAGGTCATGTTCCAGGCTCCAAGCGCACCGCAAACCACTGAAGATTGAATCCTGGAGCCAGTTCAAGATCGCAGGCCGTATCCAACAGCCTTTCTGCGGCAGCAGCCGAGGACTCAAAACCACGCAGATCAAGCGGTAGCACGGACATCTTGTCCAGCTGCTCTGTCAACCATGTCAGGGTGTCGTCGGAACTGAGCAGTCGTTCTGGCTTGCCCGGCTCAAGCACCACGTAGTGATCACAGGCACGAATGAGGGGATCGGACATGACTCGGCCACTGCTGGCACTGATCATGGCCATGATTCTTCTCGTTGGGCCCTTAAAACCAGCCCTGGCGGACAACACTCAAAACAGTCAGCAGCTCGAAGCCCGCCTCAAGGAATGGCCAGCCTGGCCGGATCCAGCTCCTCTGCCGCGACCACGAGCCAAGGAGGATCTGGTGTACCCGGATTGGTTTGAAGGGCTTTGGGAGGTGGAAAGCCTTGATCTTCTGGCAAACGGCAAGGTGGACGAAAACTTGCCCCCGATAAAGCATCTGGCCCAGTTTCGGCTCAATCAGCACAACGAGGTGGTGGGGGATCGACCGTTTAATGCCAGAGCCATTGGACAAGCGCTTTTAGGCAAGCAACTGCTCAGCGTGGAGCAAGCCCCTCATCAGGTGAACCGCCAGCTCGCTCGACTGAGCAATGATCGACTGCTGGAAACAACCGTGATCGGGAGAGAGCAAACATCGATCCACATCGCATCCTTTGTCAGTGATGAACTTGTTCTCCAGGTCATGCATGGGGCAAGGGCACCAAGGCTCAGCAGGATTGAAACCCTGAGTCGCTATCAACCATGTCCAGACGCACCAACCGCTGACCTCGTCAGCCGAATCTGTGGGGAGCAATGGCAACAGACCTATCCAGCTCCCGGGGCTGCCAGCAAATCATTTGTGCAACGGGCAAGCCGCTACAAGCTCACGCTCACACGGCGGCAGGATCCTGCTTGAACACACGAGCCTCCAGTCGATCGCGCCATTCAAACAAAGGCTGAAGGCGAGGATGATCACTGAGACCGGCAACGCCGCGGCCCGCCAATTGAGACCCTGCTGAAGCGGGAAAGCGCAACAGGGAGAGCTGCGCCGCCACTGCCAAATCCGCAAGGCTGAGGGCATCGCCAACCAAGACGCTATCGGGGGTCAGGCCATCAGCCATCGCGTTCAGGTTGTGGAGCATGGCGGAACGCTCCTCCTGGCCAAACAGCTCATTAACCCCACTCAGCCAACCCGTCGGGACTCCGGTCATCACCTGCCGAATTGGGCCCGGTACGTCATCCGGCAACAGGGCCGCACGCAATTCAGGATCATCCACCGCCGCCTGAAGCAGAGCCGCGCGGACGGATCCTGCAAGAGTTGTATCAGCCCAGTCTTCAATCAAATGAATCTGGGCCACCGCTCGAAGGTCCTTCGGGAAGAGGGGCGGCTCGGGCTGCAGCTCATCCAAGTAACGACAGATCGCGCTGGAATCTGCCACCACCGTGTCGCCATCTACGAGCACCGGAACTTGCCTTTGCCCTGACAAACGGAACACGGCGAGTTGACCGATCCCAGGGGTGACCTCCACTTCTCGAAAGCTCAAATCCTTGGCATGCAATGCCATCCGCACCTTGAGGCAGAAGGCGGAATGACGGAATTGATGCAGCTCCAGCATGACCGTCTTTGCCCTTAGCCGGCAGAGTAGCTATCAGATTCATATCCCTGCCAGGACCATGCGCGAGTTTTTCGTCAATGTGACGCGTTACCCGCGCTATCTCATTAACTTCGGCCTTGGCGTTCTCAACTCCGTTGCAAAGCCCCTGGTTCAGCGGCTCAGGAATCCCGTCACTGCCGTTGCTCTGATTGGAGCTTTGATTAGTGGATTGATCACCCTTGGACTGGTGCTCCGTGCCATGGTGACTACTGCAGCACCACTGAGCTGACGATGGCCCAGGGACGTCGAGTTGAGCGGGTAGCCGCCTTAATCCGCAAGGAAACCAGCGAGCTGCTGATCCATGGGATCCGTGACGAACGCGTTCATCAGGGGATGGTGAGCATCACCGAGGTGGAGGT
>NZ_JAKUHK010000079.1:0-7482 GCF_023630655.1 Synechococcus sp. MU1655
CCACCAGCAGCAAAGGTCGCCAAAAGTAAATCGGTCTCCCCAGATTGAAAGCGGTCCACAGCAAGCTGCCGCTGATCAGGTTTCTGCCGGCCTGTTAGCAAAACACCTCCCAGTCGTTCGTGGAGCAGCAACAACGGATCCACAAAGCTGCTGAACAAGACGATCGGCTTGTGCTGCTGCCGCAAACGCTGAATCAACTGTTGCGCAGCTGGCAACTTGAATTCAGCGGCAATTTGCCGCAAAGCTGTGAGGACCGCCAAAGATTCAGCATCAGAACGCACCAAACCCTCCGCCACCCGTTGGCGATAGTCATCGATGACCAACCGAAGGCGGTAATCAAAACCCTTGACCTCCTCAGCGTTGAGATCGATCCCTTCAAACATCCTTCGTTTGGGGGGGAGTTCCAAAACCTGCTGCTTCCGGCGATGCAAAACAAGCGGTCGGGTCAGGCGACGCAGCTCGTCCAATCGACTGGCTCCTGCGGTTTGCCATCGCTGCCGTCCACCTTGCTCGCGGAAATGCCCCTGACAAAACAATTCCTCGTAAGAGTGCTGATCCCTAGCAATGGGATGATCCATCGCAGCCAGCAAGGGATAAAGCTGATCAGGCCGGCCGTTCTTCATCGGAGTGCCGGTGAGCATCCAAATGGCTCGCAGGCGGGGATGCCGGGCAAGGCGCAGGAAACCCTGAGTGCGTTGTGCTTGCAGGGTTTGGGCGTAATGGGCCTCATCCACCAGCAGCAAAGTACCCGCCTCCGGGAGCTCAGACGGAAGTCGCGCCCAGCTGCAAAGGTCCGGCATCAGCTCAAGGGCAGCAGCCTCTCGGCGCCAATGCGAATGCAACCCCACAGGGGCTACTACCAACAAACGCAGCGGCAGGGCACGCAGCAAGGCTCGCGCCGCCAGCAACACAGTGAGAGTTTTGCCAAGACCCATCTCATCGGCCAGCACCGCCCCGCGCCTCGCTAACAACCAGCGAGCACCCGAGCGCTGGTGAGGCATCGGCAAGCGGCCATCACGCAAACGTTGATCCAGATCCGCGTGCGCGATCAGATCTCGGTGAGGCGGCAGCGGGGGGAGCGGATGACGATGCCAATGCAACCAACGCATCAGCTCCTCATCCACACGGAAGCGCCGCTCAAAACGCTGCAACAAACCCTCAGCTGATGCAAGCGGAAATTCCCAACCCAGCCGTGAACCACGCCAGACGCCCCTCGGGCGAATTCTGCGCATCTCCGCATGAGTTACCGCATCGAAGGGGTAACGGGCCTGCACCAATCCAGACGGAGTCAATCCCAGCGTGCATGCTGTTGGTGATGAAGCCGTGATTCCAATTCAAGGACTCAGACGCTAGTCCTCTACACAGCTCCGAAGCGCGCTGGCCCACACAGCACCCGTGGATAACTGTGCCAATCACGCATCCATTGATCCGGCAAAAACCTGCATGACCATGAAAATGCAGCGTTCGACACGTTGACGAACCATGCCCTCACGTCAGACTCTCAATAGCCGAGGTGTTGGGATGCACAGCAGGGATGCGGTTTTCCTTGAAGATCTCTGTCCAAAGCTACGAACTCGACGCTGGCGTCAATCGATCCATCTCCACACTGGAAAACGCTGCATTTATTGCGGCAAACCTTCTGAATCCATCGACCATGTCTTCCCCCTGAGTCGCGGAGGCATGAGCGTCACCGAAAATTGCGTGCCCGCTTGCCTGTCCTGCAATGGACGTAAGTCTGATCAGGATGTTTTTGAGTGGTATCGACATCAACGCTTTTACGACCCCCGCCGCGCCATGGCCATCCGCGCCTGGATGGATGGCGATCTGCGCCTTGCCCTGCGATTGCTGCAATGGGCCCAGCCTGAACACAACCAACCGCTCCGCTCCGAAACGCCAAACAAGATTCACTCCGAGAGGGATGACGATCAGAGCTGGGGGCTTCGTACAGCCTGATCACCACACCCGACAGGCCGCCTCAGAGTGATACTGCTGACAGATGGAGGCGCTTTGCTCAGGCCTTTCAGGTGCCAACAACAAAGCTCCTGTCACCAAAGCCGCAGCCAGAAGCGCTGAGCCCGTACGAACCAGCGCCGTGTCTTGAGCCTGTGCATGATCACGACGAGGCGCCCGGCTCTGGGGCAGCATGGAATGCCGTGAGGGCGCCAGTGAAAAGGAAGAATCAGCCACAACGAAATTGCAATTAATACGTTTGTACTGATGCTGAACGATCTTGTCAACCGCTGCTCTCCTCTCCCGTCAGACGCGACGCTGTGCATTCTTGGCGCTGGATTCAGCGGAGGGCATCTCGCCAAATTGTCCAAAGCGCTTGGGACGAGAGTGATCAGCACGCGCCGCCGACCGAAAGCCGGCAGTGATGATCTGCCCTTTGACAGCACCAACGGGATGGTGCCCAGCCAAGACGTGCTCGCCTCCGTCACCCATCTGATCAGCACCATCCCACCCACCAAAGAGGGAACGGATCCCGTGCTGACGTGTCTGGGAGAGCAGCTGCAAAAGCTTCCACTCCAATGGGTCGGCTATTTCTCCACCACAGGGGTCTACGGAAATAGCAATGGCAACTGGGTGGATGAAACCAACGAGCCCCAACCCACTCAACTCCGCAGCCAAAAGCGATTGGACTGTGAGCAACTGTGGCGCAACAGCGGCCTGCCCGTGCAGATCCTGCGACTACCAGGGATCTATGGACCTGGCCGGTCCCCTTTGGCTGCCGTCCACTCAGGCGAAGTCACTCCTATAGATCAACCAGGGCAGATGTTTTGCCGAATCCATGTGGATGACCTAGCTGGAGCCTGCTGGCATCTCATGCATCGAGCCGCAGCAGGACAGCGACCAACAGTGGTGAACATCAGTGATAACAGGCCCGCCTCCCGCCTCGAGCTTCAACGTTTTGCCGCCGAACTGTTGGGATGCAAACTCCCAGCACCGATCCCCTTCAGTGAAGCCCAAACCACGATGAGCCCAATGGCTCTCTCCTTCTGGGCAGACAACCGCAAAGTGAGCAACGCACTCCTGCGAGACGAGCTGGGCTACACCTTTCTGCATCCCGATTATTCAAGCGGTCTCAAGGATTGTTTCGAGGCTGAAGGCTTCAACGGGATGAATCCTGAACCTGAGGCGAAGCCTTAAGCATCGGCAATTCATGCAACGGAAGCGGCTTGTCTGAACCGGTTTCAATGAGTCCTGCATCATCGAGCAACCGCTGCCACTGAACTTCAATCCAACCCTTCCTCAACGCCGTTCCCAACCCGTAAAGCAATAACCCCAGGAGCAACCAGCGCAGCATGTCCTTCTCTCATCCCTCCTCTGACGCTACCGACCGCCTGGTGATTGCACTCGGTGATCCTGCTGGAATCGGCATGGAAGTCACGTTGAAAGCCCTCGCCGACCCTCGACTACCCGATGGACTGAACCCACTCGTCGTTGGCTGCCGAACAACGTTGGAGCAGACGTACACCAGGCTCAAAGCCCAACAGTGCCCCCTACTGATGGATCCCAGCGATCTCGACATTGACGATCTACCGATCCATGACCCAATCACCCCTGGGACACCAAGCCCTGAAAGCGGCGCATCCAGTTTTCGCTGGCTGAGTCATGCCGTCGCGCGCGTGAGAGAGGCGCACACACTGGCTTTGGTCACAGCACCCATTGCAAAACATGCCTGGCATGCCGCAGGACACAACTATCCAGGCCAAACAGAACGTTTGGCAGAACTCGACAATGCGCGTCAAGCCTCAATGCTGTTCACAGCCGTCTCACCGAACCATGGCTGGAGGCTGAACACCCTTCTCGCCACAACGCACATTCCACTGCAAGAGGTTTCCACTGCACTCACCCCCGACCTCATACTCCGCAAGCTGGACGTGCTCAGCGAGTTCTGTCTGAGATTCAATCCCAACCCACGCTTGCTTGTTGCTGGCCTCAATCCCCATGCTGGAGAACAGGGGCGCCTTGGCAGCGAAGAAACCAACTGGCTCATCCCCGCACTCAAGGAGTGGCAGCAAAACCATCCCCAGATCTATTTGAGCGGGCCTCTGCCTCCTGACACCTGCTGGCTCAGCGCTGCCAAGGCCTGGCAGCAAGGAGGTCAACAGGACTCACCGGATGGGATCCTTGCGTTGTATCACGACCAAGGCTTGATCCCCATGAAGCTGATGGCCTTCGATGAGGCCGTGAACACCACGCTCGGCCTGTCGTTCCTGCGCACCTCACCAGACCATGGAACCGGTTTCGATATCGCAGGACAGGGGGTGGCGAGATCGACGAGCATGGTGGCAGCAATTCGGGCCGCCTGGGACCTCAGACGGGCTTAACCCGCATCAACACCTGACCGAATTCAACAGGGGTGCCGTTATCCACCAGGATTTCAACCACCTCACCAGCCAGCTCAGATTCGAGCTCATTCATCAGCTTCATCGCTTCAAGAATGCAGATCGTTTGGCCAACGCCAATGCGGGTCCCGATCTCTACAAACGAAGGCTCTCCTGGCGCCGGAGCCCGATAGAAGGTCCCCACCATGGGGGCCGTCACTTCCAACAAATCTGAGCGAGATCCAGCTGCAGGCGGTGGAGTCCCGGCAGATAATTCAACAGCAGGACTCTCCGGCGGAGGAGCGACCGGTGCAGATGCCACTGGTGCCAATGGTGCAGCCACTGTGGTCACCGGTAGGTTGCGACGCACTTCCAAGCGGAAGTCGTCTCCCTCCAGGCGGAATTCCTGAATATCGCTCTCGACGAGAGCGGCAAGCAGGGTGTGAAGTTGATCGTGGTCGAGCTGCATGATTAACCGTTCTCCCGTCCCAGATAGGTGTCATTGCGAGTATCAACCTTAATTTTCTCGCCGATCGATAAAAACAGGGGAACCATCACCTGAGCACCCGTTTCCAAGATGGCAGGTTTCGTCCCACCGGTTGCTGTGTCTCCCTTCACACCGGGATCGGTCTGAGCGATCTCCAACACAACCGAATTCGGCAATTCCACTTCCAAAGGCTTCTCATTCCAGGTGACGACGTTCACCTCCATGCCCTCCTTGAGATATTTACGACTCTCTCCGATCTGTTTCGCGGTCAGACGCGTCTCTTCATAGGAGGACATGTCCATAAAGACGAAATCTTCGCCCTCCATGTAGGTGTGTTGCAGGGTCGACTTCTCGAGCAGAGCCTGGGGAAGCATCTCTCCAGCTCGGAATGTTTTCTCCACCACACTGCCGCTTTGAACGGACTTGAGCTTGGTGCGGACAAACGCAGACCCCTTGCCTGGCTTGACATGCAGAAACTCGACAACACGCCAGACAGCACCGTCCAGCTCGATTGTGGTGCCGGTGCGAAAGTCGTTGCTGGAGATCATTCCCGCGGAACGTTTCAGTGGATCATACGGCTGTGCCAAAGTCCTGACAGCACCTGGGGTTCTCCTTGGCTCACCGCCGTCTGACCGCTCTGCTTCTTGCCTGGCTAGCCGCCTTTGGCCTCTGGCTTGCCAAACCAGTCTGGGCAGGCCTGCCTCAAGGCAATGCCGTACAGGATCCTGCGGCAATCCTGCGCGATTCATTGCCGATGAATCAAGAGGATCTTCGCGAGCTTCAGCATCGTTTGGAATCCACCAGTACCGATTTGCGTGCCAAGCGCTGGAGTGCTTTGGGACGCACGGTGAGCCGCACCCAGAAACTGGTGGCCACCCGCGGCAACAGCATTTTGGAGGCCGTTCCTGAGGATCAGCGCAGTGAGGCTGAGCTGCTCCTCAACGAGGTGCGCGCTGACCTTGTCAAGCTTCAGGAGGAGACGGATGCCAACGACCGGGATGGATTCATCCAGATCCGTCGCGACACTCTGAGCCGGGTGGGTGATCTCGAAGCCTTGTTGATCGACGATCGTCTCCCTGACATTCCCTCCGAATTCGATGCCTTGCCACGACTGGCCGGACGGGCAACCGTGGTCATCGAAACGACGCAAGGAAACCTCACTGCCGTTGTGGATGGCTACAACGCTCCTCTAACAGCAGGCGCCTTTATCGATCTCAGCCTGAAGGGCTTCTATGACGGTCTCCCCTTCAATCGCGCCGAAGATTTCTACATCCTGCAAACCGGAGACCCGGAAGGTCCTGACATCGGCTACGTGGACCCAAAGACCAAAAAAGAGCGACACGTTCCCCTAGAAATTCGCGTTCCAGGCGAACCCGACACCCTTTACAACGAAACATTTGAGGACGTTGGCCTATTCAAAGCAGCCGCAGTCCTTCCCTTTTCCACCCTTGGGACTCTGGGTTGGGCGCATTCCGATCAAGCCCTTGACGATGGGTCGTCGCAATTCTTCCTGTTCCTCTATGAAGCAGAGCTAACGCCTGCGGGCCTAAACCTCGTGGACGGACGGAATGCCGCCTTCGGCTATGTGGTGGATGGCTTTGATGTGCTCGAAGAACTGGGCGTTAACGACGGAATCAAACGCATCCAGGTGATCGAAGGCGCCGATCGACTCCAAGATCACGCCTGATGCTGCCGTGAGCATCACGCTGGCCGAACTCGGAGAAACAAAGCTGCTGGAACGTCTGGCCCGCTTTGCACCTCCCGGCCAGTTCAGTGACGACACAGCCTTGCTAACCCCTGATTCCAGGGCATTGCTGGTGAACACCGACGTGATGGTGGAGGGTGTTCATTTCAGTGATGCCACAACGGCTCCTGCCGATGTGGGTTGGCGTGCTGTGGTCGCCAACCTGTCTGATCTAGCCGCCAGCGGCTCCGTGCAGGTCGAGGGGATCACGGTCGGCCTGGTTGCCCCTGGCACCACGCCATGGTGGTGGGTCGAAGAGCTCTATCAGGGCATCTCAGAAGCCCTCGAGCGGTTTGGTGGGACTCTGCTGGGAGGTGACTGCAGCACCGGCAACCAACGGCTGCTCTCGATCAGTGCGTTTGGACGACTCGGACCGTTACGACTGCATCGGGCACTGGCACGACCTGGTGATCTGCTGATGAGCAGCGGCCCCCATGGGCTGAGCAGACTTGGACTGGCAATCCTGCAAGACACACCGCGACCCAGCCCACTCTCTCTTCCACCCGCGCTGAAAGAGCAGGCGATTCGATGCCACCAGCGACCGTGGCCAAGATTTGATGCCCTTCAGACCCTGTTGGCCTGCAAACCCGAGCAGCTTCCCTGGAGAGCCGGTGGGACCGACAGCAGCGATGGCCTACTCGCTGCAGTGGAGAGTCTCTGTCGAAGCAGTGGCTGCGGCGCCGTTCTACACAGAGATGCCCTCCCTCGCGCCGATGCCTGGCCCTACGAGGAGGCATGGGATCGCTGGTGCCTGAATGGCGGCGAAGATTTTGAACTGGTGCTGAGCCTGCCTCCTGAGTGGGCTGAATCCTGGACACTGCATCAGCCTGAAAGTCGATGCTTCGGCACCATCACCACCGATAAAGGCAGGATCATCTGGAACGACGATGGTGCGTTGCTGCAGCCATCTGGGTTCTCCCATT
>NZ_JAKUHK010000080.1:0-7465 GCF_023630655.1 Synechococcus sp. MU1655
AAGCGCTGCAGCATTTCCGGCAGCAGGGGCTTCCAAAGCCTTGAGCTTTTTGGTCATTGCAAGCACTGCTTCAGCGTGAACACGAGCTGAAGCAGGGTCATACACACCGCAGGGTCCGTCGCAGTGGGCTTCAACGGTGGAAGCGGGCAAGGAGCGAACGATCGCTGATAGAGCCGTGCGAAGCATCGGGTTTGAAACAGAATTTTCGTTCGATAAGCCTACCTATGGATCACCTGCCTTTGGATCACTTTTTGATGTCTAATAGTTCGACTTCAAAAATCAGGGTTGCGTTCGGAGGGATCACTCGGCCTGCACCACGCTGGCCGTAGCCCAGCTCAGGGGGAATGACCAACTTGCGCTTTCCGCCCACTTTCATCCCTTGGACGCCTTCATCCCAACCTTTAATTACCCGACCGGCTCCAAGCGGAAATTCAAACGGAGTGCCGCGGTCGTAGCTCGCATCAAATTGCGTGCCGTCTTCGAGGGTGCCGCGGTAGTGCACCACCACGTTCTGTCCCGAGCTCGCTTCATCACCAGTGCCGACAACTAGGTCGGTGATTTTCAGTCCACTCGCGGTGACCTGAGGCTTCTCTGCTTCCATCGGTCCGCCGAGCGCTGAAGCATCAGCCAGGTTGGTATCGGGAGCCATTGCAAACAAGGTGGGGTTGGGGTCGTCAGGGTCGAGTTCCATGGGATTGGCCACGGCCTGAACGACAGCCGCTTGGGACTTCATCGCAGTGCTGCTGGCCATGGTGGATGGCGTTGCGGCAGTCACCGTTGAGGGCGCCACCAGTTGGCTGATGAGCGCCACCATCAAACAGGACACAAAGACAGCGGTGCTGATCAAAATCTCGCGCACAGAATTTTGCTCGATTGAACCCAAGTTTGGCAGTTCATTCTTCTCGCTCCTTTTGGCGTAACTGCTGCTCAAGGCGATCGATTCTCCCCCGAAGCTCATCCACTTCTCGCTGACTGGCCAGACCGAGGTCTTGAAGAATATGGTCGCGGTTGCGTTCGAGGCTGCGGCCCATCTGCTGCTCGAGTTCTGGTGTTTCGCCGCGCAATGCTTTCAGCACATCGTCCACAAGTGCGGAGGCATGGCTTGAATCAAGACGGCCGCTGCTCACCCATTCCTGGGTGACATAACGAAGCCGATCTGCAACAAGGGTGGTGGTGCCGAGTCCACGAAGAAGTAGCTGTTGCAGGGGATTGGCAGTATCCATAGCCGTACGATGCGTCTCGATTCAGGATGGCTTGATCTCCCGGCACTGACCATGGGCAATGACCGATCCCTGGTTCTTCTGCAGGGGCTGGTGGGAGGACTGCTTGCAGGCGTTGCTTTGACAGTGTCGGGACCTTGGTGGATGGTGCCGGCCCTGGCGCTGCTCTGGGCTGCGTCCTCCAGTTGTCTCGCCTCTGCGCTCTGGGGTGGCGTGGCCGTTCTGTTGAGCCATCGCTGGTTGCTGGCGTTGCATCCCCTGATGTGGATCGGTGTTCCCGCAGGGCTCAGCCTGCCGGTGGCTGCTGGGATTTGGTTGGCCTGTGCACTGCTGGCAGCCCTACTGCTGGCCTGTTGGAGTGGTCTTGTGAACCGCCTGCCCTTGCGGGGGAGTTTGACCCATGCCGTGATGGCCGCGTCCGTATGGGGATTGGTGGAAGTGGCGCTATCCCAAAGCCCTGTGTTTTGGATCGGAGTTGGTGGCAGCTTGCTTCCTGCCGACCCCCCTTTGGCTGCTCTGAGTCGCTGGATCGGTGAGGGCGGACTTGCCGCCCTGCAATTGCTGCTCGGCTGGTGGCTATGGCGCTTGCTGACGCTGTCCCGGCGTGATTCAGGTTGGCTCGGACTCCTGGCAGGCGGCCTGTTGAGCCTTGTTGTTCTTCATGGGATAGGGGCCAAGTTGCTGCAGAACCCAGTCATGATGGCGGCCCAATCTGAGCGAGCGGGATACAGCGTTGGCCTCTGGCAACCTGCGATTCCCACCCGTGAAAAATTTTCTGCGCAACGCCAACGGGACCTTCCCGGACGGCTTCAAGCTGCGCTTCAAGAGGCTGAAGCCGCTGATGCGGATTGGCTGATGGCACCTGAAGGTACGTTGTCGCTTAATGATTCCCTCATCGCACCGGCTCCGATTCCATTGATGAGTGGAGGGTTTCGCTGGTCGAGGGGACGTCAGCACAGCGCCATGCTTTTGGTAGAGGCTGGTAGCACCACTCCGATTGCCTCGATTGATAAGCATCGATTGGTTCCGTTAGGGGAATGGGTTCCGGCCTTGCCAGGCTTCAGTGGCCTCTCTGCCATCGGAGGCCTGGAGGCTGGAGAGCCATCCAGGCTTTGGCGCTGGGGCGGTCCACCTGCTTCTGTGGCCATCTGCTACGAGATCAGCAATGGAGTGGCGTTGGCTCGGGGCGTGGCGGAGGGGGCGGAGTGGATTCTTGCTGCGGCCAACCTTGACCCCTACCCCCGCCTCCTTCAGATGCAGTATTTGGCTTTGGCCCAGCTGCGCAGTTTGGAGACGGCCAGACCGCTTTTATCAACGGCGAACACGGGTCCAACGGCCTTGGTCCAAGCCAATGGTCAGATCGCAGAGCGCTTGGCGTCGTTCGATCCAGGCCTCTTGGTGGTGCAGTTCCAACCCCATACGGGTTTGACGGGGTATGTGCGCTGGGGAGAGTCACCCCTGCTGTTGTTGATCGGAGCCTCGTCGCTGATCTTGATCAGACCGGCGAGTCGATTAGCCCCCCGCCCAGCACGACCTCGCCGTCGTACATCACAGCCCCCTGACCAGGAGTGATCGAAAACTGCTGCTCGTGGAAGGTGAGCTTGCAGCGATGAGGGCGCTGTCCAGCCCGATCGTTAGCAGTGGCTTCGATGCAGATGAGATGGGCACGAACGGGTTCGCTGCGGTAGCGCACTTGCACCTCCACCTCCATGGGGGAACCGAGTGGGGGCGGGGCGATTGAGACCCAGTTCACAGCGCCAACCTCGCAGCCAGTGCGACCAGCTTCTGCCCTCGTGGCGACCACCACCTGATTCATGGCGGCATCGAGCTTCACCACATGGAGTGGTTCACTCCAGGCAATTCCCAAGCCTTTGCGTTGACCGATCGTGAAGTGTTCGATGCCGTCGTGCTGCCCGATCACCGTTCCGTCTTGCAGCACGATTTCACCGTCCCGCGGGGGAATGTAGGCATCGAGGAAAGCGCGCATCGAGCCATGGTGATCGGCGAGGCAGAGGTCCTGACTTTCTGGCTTGTCGGCAGTCCTTAATCCGTGGCGCCCGGCCTCAAGACGGGTGTCGGCCTTGGTGAGTTCGCCGAGTGGGAACACGACGCGCGCCAAAACTTCCTGGGGGAGGTCATAGAGGAAGTAACTCTGGTCTTTGCGGCTGTCTAAACCTCGCAACAGCTTCCAGCGGCCGTCTTCCCGGTCAAGACGAATGCGGGCGTAATGGCCTGTGGCAACCCTGGGGAGATTGCGTTCTTGCTCGGCCCAGGCGAGCATCGGCCCGAATTTCACCGAACGGTTGCACTTGGAACATGGCAGGGGTGTGATGCCAGACCGGTAGCCATCAACCAAGCCTTGAACGATTTCGCGAACGAAGGTGTCTCTTGAATCCACCACGTGGTGGGGAACACCGAGCTGTTCACAGATTCCGGCAGCATCCACCAGGCCCTCGGCGCAGCATGCTCCCTTCCCGCTCATCAGCCAGAGCGTGAGGCCCTCCACCTCCCAGCCGGCTTCCACCATCAAGGCTGCGGTCAGTGAGCTGTCGACCCCACCCGAAAGCCCAACGGCCACCCGATGCTCACCAGGCCATTGGCGCAATCGCTCCAGGGCCTCGGCACCTGCTTGAGTTGCTGTAGAGGTGGTCATCTTGGCCTCGGCCGACATGGGCGGGCATCGCTGTCTAACTCCATAGTGAGGGCCCGGGTGTTTTTGGCTTGGTCTGGCCTCCTTTTGATGCGGATCACTGGCTCGTCAGTGCAGAGCAAATGCTGGCACTGGAGCAGGAATGGCTGGGGAGTGGTTTGCCTGTTGCCGCCTTGATGGAAGCCGTCGGCCAGGCGATGGCTGATTGGTGTCTTCAGCGCCGGAAGCGACTCGAGCAGGGCGTTTTGGTGTTAGTGGGACCGGGCCACAACGGTGGTGATGGGCTTGTGGTGGCGAGACGGTTGATCGCTGCCGGAGTGGAGGTGAGGCTGTGGGCCCCTCTGCCGCTCCGGCAATTGCTCACCCAAGAGCATTGGCGTCATCTGGAGTGGCTTGGGGCAATTGTTCTGGAGACGCAGCCGGATCCGAGGGACTCAGCTCTGTGGGTGGAGGCACTGTTTGGGTTGGGACAACATCGTCCACTCCCTGAGGGTTTGGCGCTGTTGTTTTCCGAACGCGAGCGTGTTCAGCCGGGTCGGTTAATCAGTTTGGATGTGCCTGCTGGGATGCATTCCAATCACGGCCGGATGCAGGCCGGCGGTGGGGCGGTGGCCTCCGACACGTTGTGCGTGGGTCTGGTGAAACGCGGGTTGGTTCAGGACGCAGCTCTGGCCAACGCGGGTTGTGTGCATCGTTTGGACCCTGGCGTTCCGCGCCAGTTGATTGATCAACGGGATGCATCTGCTGTGCTGCGAGTGATGGCAAAAGATCTGGTGACTCTGCCAGTTCCTCAAGATTCGCCAATGGCCATGAAATATCAGCGAGGCCGCGTCTTGGTACTCGCAGGTAGCGAGCGCTATCGCGGCGCAGCCGTTCTGGCGGCGCATGGGGCGATGGCGAGTGGCGTGGGAAGTCTGAAAGCCGCGTTGCCAGAAGCCGTGGCTGAGCTCATCTGGCAGTGGATTCCTGAGTTGGTGGTGTCGGCCTCGTTGCCAGCAACCGCATCGAGAGGATTGGCTTGGGGACCATGGCTGGCTCATGCAGATCTAACCCGCTTGGATGCGTTGTTGCTGGGCCCTGGTGTTGGAGCGCTCGAAGGGCATTGGGATGCCTGGGCAGAACCCTTGGTTTCGTTTCAAGGGCTACTCGTGCTGGATGCGGATGGGCTCAACGCCTTGGCCGGCTCAAAGCAAGGCTGGCGTTGGCTTTGCCGGCGTGAATTCCCAACCTGGATCACCCCACATCGCAGTGAATTCGCAAGGCTTTTCCCTGATTTCAGTGGTCGGGAACCGCTGGAGAGTGCGCAATGGGCAGCAGCAGAGAGCGGAGCGGTTGTGCTGCTTAAGGGTGCTCACTCATTGATTGCCGATCCGAATGGTGTGGTGCATCAACTCGTGGATACGTCTGTTCAGTCGGCTCGTGCGGGCCTTGGAGATCTGTTGGCTGGATTTGCCGTTGGCTGGGGTGCGCGTTGCCTGGCGTGTGGAGAGGAGTCGCGGGGCACGGCCCTTGCCGCCGCGGCTTTATTGCACGCCGAAGCGGCAAGAACCAGTGAAGATGCCAGTAGTGCCAATGAGATTGCGAAAACCCTTGCTGAGCTCACCCGTCAGATTTGCGCCAATTAATTGTAAGAAAATTGATGAAGTTTTAAAATGCACACAATTCAAAACGCACAAATGTGTCGTTTTCCTTTCAAGAATCTGAAGGGTTGCTGAAAACATTTGGGTTTATCGTTTTTTCATAGGAAAGTCTCACCACGCCCAAGAGACGAGTTGCCATGGTTTCCTCAACAGCTCGGACCTCCGAGACTCAGAGACGCAGAAGCAGTGATCCGATTAGTTGGTATTTGGCGACGATTGGCCGAATACCACTGTTGACCGCTGCTGAAGAAATTGAGCTTGGCAATCAGGTCCAGAAGTTCATGGAGCTGACCCAGGACGGAACAGTTTCTCCTGACAGCGAAGAGTTCAGCTCCAAGGACCGCCGCATGATTCGCGTTGGCCAGCGTGCCAAGCAGCGGATGATGAAGGCCAACCTACGCCTTGTTGTGAGTGTCGCGAAGAAATATCAAGGCAAAGGTCTTGAGCTTCTCGATCTCATTCAAGAGGGCTCCCTTGGCTTGGAACGGGCGGTTGAGAAGTTTGATCCAACGCGTGGATATAAGTTTTCCACCTACGCCTTTTGGTGGATCCGTCAGAGCATGACCCGGGCGATTGCTTGTCAGTCACGCACGATCCGTCTGCCCGTGCATTTGAGCGAGCGTCTCACCACCATCCGCAAAGTGAGTCTGGATCTCGCACACAAGCTGGGTGCGATGCCGAGTCGCCTCGAGATTTCAGAAGCTCTGGACATGCCTGTTGAGGAGCTCGACTCCTTGCTCCGTCAGGCTCTCACGACTAGCAGTCTTGATGCTCCTGTGAATGGAGAGGATGGCCGTAGTTTCCTTGGCGATTTGATTGCCGATTCCTCAGCAGAGGAGCCTCTCGACAAGGTCGAACAGCGCATTCACCACGAACAACTTGGTCGCTGGTTAAGTCACCTGAGTGAGCAGGAGCAACATGTGCTCACTCTGAGGTTTGGTTTAAACGGTAACGAGCGCCACACCCTGGCTCAAATTGGTCGTTTGCTCGATGTCTCGCGTGAACGCGTACGCCAGGTGGAATTGAAGTCACTGCGCAAGCTGCGCAATCTCACCCGTCGGATGTCTCCAACGTTCTGATGGCTCGAAGATTCCGCGGCTGGTCACAAGCATCAGTCGTGGTCATCTTTTTCGTCCTTCATGAGGTCATCAGATTCCCTGTGGTCCCTAGCTGATCAATTCGGTTCTTGTAGGCAATGGATCAATGCATTGTCGATTGATGTCTAGATCCTTGAACTGCGAGTCTTGTGGGGGTTCCAGTTGACATCCCGGATTCATAGAGCGACTCCAAAACGTCCAAACTCGCGAAGTGCTCACCCAATTGCGCGAGTCCGAACCTGTAAGAACAGTTGAGAGACTTCTGCTTTCATCCCTGAGACGAAACACTTGACCGAATCAAATCAGCCGAGCAAGCCCAGAGCGCTCACCTATACAGAAATGATGAATGGGGGTCAGCAACAAATCGATGGCGCAAAGCATCAGGCTGAGTTGGATCTTCAGCGCCGCAAGGATCAACAAGAGCGCTCAATCGAACATCTGGAGCAGTCCCTCAGGGGCAACATAATTGACCCAAGTATTGGATGAATGCTCTTGCTTGCATCGTTCTATCGGTGACTTTTGCGTACATGATTGTTCAGGTGCAAAAGATAAGTGGTTTCAGTGCACAGACGGTTCTAGCGCGACGATTCCGAGCTTGTCTTTGACAAGAACCTTAGATTTCGGATCAAAGAGGTTTTCGAAATGGATGTGCAATCTAAGGATTATAAGGATTATGTTGAATCGATAAATGCTCTTCTTCGCCACATTGATGCCAATTTCTTGATGCTTTCCGAAAGGCGCCTTGAGGATGATCCTTTCAGTGATGAGGTGGTGGATTTCGTCCGTGATGACCGTGTTGCAATGCTGTCCTTTAAGGGTGGTTGCCTCATTGCCCTAACGGCTAAGTGGTGACAAGCA
>NZ_JAKUHK010000081.1:0-7433 GCF_023630655.1 Synechococcus sp. MU1655
CGCCACGGGTGCTTCGCATGGGGCTTCTTCCTCAAAGCCTTCCCGCGCTGACTCTCTTACTCTCGTCTCCCTCCAACTCCTCTTTCAGCAGTCCATCCCTCTCACCGATGGCGACGGTGATACAACCACCGCCACAGCTTCCTTTGATCTCGGCGGTAATTTCCAAATCGGCGATGACGGCCCAGACATCACACCAGGAATTTTCACGTCCTCACAAAATCTTGATTTCAGCATACAAGTTGGACAGGCTACTGGTGATAACAATATTAGTGGCACTCCAGGCACAAATTATCGTGACCAAGGGCAAATTCTGCTCGACTTTGATCCAATATATGCCAACCAAACAATTGATGTCACCTTAAATGTAGAGATCGACGGTACATGGAATTACGATGGCGTTTTTGAACCCCCCCTTACAAGTGAAAACACCAATATTGGGTCCAACCAAACCGATTACTTTGATGACAATTGGGCAATCTTCGTACAAGATTCTCAACCCGGTCTAAACGCAGTGCCGGACCAAGTTTACTACTACAACAGCACAGCTACTAATACACCTAACACCTTTCCCAACTCTGATCCAAATGTTTCAACAGTATTGGGTCCAAATGTAGATTCATTTGTCTACGGAGATCCAATAAATTCAGGGTTTGGTCAACCAGGGAATGGTAATTTAAACAACTTTACGCATACAGCAGATGTCGTGGCACCGTTAGATGTGAATGGCGATCTAAGCCTGTGGATAGCGGCTGAAACAACGCAGACAAGCGAAACCGCAACAATCCAAGGGATTGCCAATGTGCAACTTACTGGGCCACAACTTCTCGATGCCGTGCTAATCCAAGTTGCAAATACAGATGCAACATATGCCAATCAAAACCTAGCTTCATGGGATTTTGGTGCTGATGGCATAATAAATAACCTTGATGGTTATTCCATCTTGGGGCTGGACTCGGCCTATTCAGGAGTGATATCCCAGGGAGCCACTGCGCAAAGTCTTGTACTGACAATTTCTGAAGCGGGTAGTGCAAACACAATTGCAGTGTTCAATCTAAATTCAGATTCAACCGCATCTGACTCGCTTCAGATCAGACAGACTGCTCAGCAAGAAAATATTAGTTTCAATCTACAAGTGAAGGATGGCGACCAGGATATTGACTCAATAACCTTCAATATACAGATGGGTGCTCCAACCACAATCCCTCCAATCAGCATAGATCTGGATCGTGATGGAAAGGTTGATTACCTATCTCGATCTGAAGGCCAAGTTTTCCAAGATGCAGAAACTAATATAATCAGCAATCTCGCCTGGGTTGCCCCAAACGATGGCTTACTGGTGATCGATGCAGATCAATCTGGCTCGATCAATGAGACACGGGAATTTGCTTTCACCGAGTGGAGTAATAATGCCGAAACTGATCTTCAAGCTGTAGCAGAAGTTTTCGACACGAATCAAGATGGCATCCTAGATGCTCAGGATGAAAGATTTGACGAGTTCGCAGTTTGGCAGGATCTTAACTCTGACGCCATTACCGATGAAGGCGAGCTTTCTTCCTTGTCTGAACTTGGTATTGACAGCATCAACCTGACCTATCGCGATGACAGTGAAAGCCGTTCAGAGGTAGGCGGGGACGTGACGGTCTTCGGACAAACCACTGTGAGCTATGAAGATGGCAGTACAGCTCTAGCCGAAGACACATCATTCGCTCGATCCATCGTGTCTGACCCGTCTTCAACAGCCGATCCAACCGCTAGCGACATTGGTGACCAAGCAGCGACAACCCAGCTTGCTTCCCAAGATCTATCCAGTGAAGTTTCAATCACAGCCTTGGTGAATCAGTTCTTGGAAACGAATCCTGCTGAAGACGATCTCATTGCCCAGGTGCATCAAGAGTTAATGGACGATGGGGAGCCCGATTCCAACCCCATCAATCTTGAGAGTCTTGATGATGCGTCCTATGGTGATGAGGATTACGATGTTGAGCTTGATCTTGAGATAGAAACTATCGATCTGTCCAATGCTGATCTCATTGACGAGATGCCACTTGATTTCGCTGAAGTTTATTCGTCTCAGGCATAATCATGAACGACTCCTCTTCTCCCTTGACAGCCATTGAGTCTTCGATCACCGATGTGGTCAGCCAGTTTTTGGATATGGCGCGTGGTGCTGAGATTGATTCTCCTGGTACGAGCACCCGTCAAGCTGGTTTGATGCACGAGCTGGATAGTTTGGTCAGTGATTTTCTTGATCAGAATCAGATTTCTTCCGAAGAATACAATTCTCTCGAGCAGCAGGTTCTCAATTCAGTGGCTGAAGAGCTCATTCTCGACTCCGACGATCATGATTCGCTTGATCTTCGTGCCGATGATCAAGGAAATTACGATGCCGAGTCTGTTATGGCAGCCATTGATCTAGACCTTGGCTCGCTTGATGACCTCAACCTTCCATCTATGATGTCAGATGGGTTTGACGGACTCGATGTTTAGGTTCATTCCGTTAATGCCAAGGGATCTCGAGACGACTCAATGCTCAATTCAGATCGGCGAATTCTCTTGTTCTCTGATCAGCCCCCATCGACTTCTGTTGTTTTTAAACATCTAAAGTCTTGTCAGTTCTATGTTCTTTTTATTGATGAATTGACAGATCAACGGTTGTCTTCCAGTCTTGACGATCAGCCTGATTTAATTCTTTTCGATAGTGACCATTTTCAATTTCAAGCCTCGCTTCAGTTGATTCGGTTCATTCGCTCTAAGAAGATATCTGTACCGGTGATTCATTTGGTTAGGGATGATCACTTTTTGGCACGTGTTCAATCTCTCCAGGCTGGTGCTGATGATGTGTTGTCATTCCCTTTTGCTTACGAAGAGCTTGATGCTCGTTTGGATGCTCTATTCAGGCGTTCCTCGATGGGGACCAACCATCTCGATGGCGCAGTGCTTCGCCATACAGATCTAGAACTCAATACTGATACGCGAGAAGTCACCCGTGACGGGATCTCCGCCAAACTTACGGTCAAAGAGTATGACCTATTGGTTTATTTTCTCCAGAATTCAGGGATTGTCTTGCTTAGGAAGACAATCTTGCATAATGTTTGGGGCCAAAGTTGGACTGGAGACGACAATCTTCTTGACGTTTATATCCGTTATTTGCGCAAGAAAATTGAGCGCCCGAAACTTGAAAAATTGATACACACTGTACGAGGTGTTGGCTATATCTTGAAGTAACGAAGCTATTAGTATCAGTCGGAGGTAATCTGATCTCATTGCGTCGATTGGAGATCGAGTTGATTATGAGTCTGTAACTCCCTCAATTCGATCCTCAACCTCTTGATAGAGCTCCTGCAGTTGCTGAATGTTTTCATCGGAGGTTTCCCAATACCCACGTCCATTTACCTCAAGCAAGGTTCCAACAATCCGCCTGAAACTGTGGGGATTAAGCTCCAGCAAGCGTTTGCGCATTTCTGGATCATTGATGAATGTTTCATTGGCTTCTTCGTACACAAAGTTGTCTACAGAACCGCTTGTAGCACTCCATCCAAGCGTGAAGTTCAACCGCTTTGCGACTTCTCGAACCCCTTCATAACCCGAATCGAGCATGCCCTCATACCACTTTGGATTGAGCAGTTTGGTCCGTGAGTCCAGGCGAATCGTTTCACTTAAGGAGCGAACCTGAGCATTGGCTGTCGTTGTGTCTGCGATGTAGCTTGTTGGCGATTTTCCGTCATCGCGAAGTCCCTGAATCAGCTTGGTGGGGTCGCTGTCGAAATAATGGCTTACATCGGTGAGTGAAATCTCAGCGGAGTCGAGATTTTGGAAGGTTACGTCTGCTGTCTTCATCACTGATTCGAAGACTTCACGTTTTTGATCCATTTCGCCTGGGTTGTCGGCATTAAAGGCAAATGTTTTACGAGAGAGATACATCTCCTGAAGCTCTCCTTCCTCTTCCCAGGTGCTGTTTTCAACAGCCAGGTTCACATTGGAGCTGTAGCTACCGCTTGCATTGGAAAACACACGGCAAGCAGCATCACGAAGACTTGTGCCTTCTTTCTCGGCTTGTTCAAGAGCATGTTTTCGAACAAAGTTCTGATCAATAGATTCCTCCGATTCGGCAGCCATTTTCACGCCTTGATCAATCAGGGCCATCTGATTGATAAACAAGTCTCGGAACACACCCGAACAATTCACAACAACATCGATCCTTGGCCGCCCTAGTTCTTCCAGGGGAATGAGTTCTAGTTTGTTGACCCTGCCTAAGGAGTCGGGAACCGGGCGAACTCCGATAAACCAAAGGATCTGTGCGAGTGATTCTCCGTAGGTTTTGATGTTGTCTGTTCCCCAGAGCACGCAAGCGATCGTTTCAGGCCATTCACCCTGTTCTTCTCTCTGTCGTTCGATCAGTTTGTCCACCACAACCTTGGCTGCAGCCACTGCTGCTCTGGTAGGAATTGCTTGAGGATCGAGAGCGTGAATGTTTTTGCCACTCGGCAGTACGCCTGGATTCCTGATTGGGTCTCCTCCGGGGCCAGGCAGAACGTATTCCCCATCGAGAGCTCTTAACAGGCTCTCCATTTCCATATCTGCGCAGATTTGCTGGAGGCAGAAACGCAAATAGGTAAACAGGCTGTCAAGCGCCGTGCTGTCAACGTTGGTAAAACCACCAGTCGAACAGGCTCGGAACCAAGGTGTTGGCCGTTTGAATCCAAACCGAGAGATCAGATCAAGGAACCAAGCAAACTTTTCGCGCATATTGACGCGACCGTCGCTCCCTGTCAGAGACCGCACCATGGATCCCACAGCAGCACGGGAAACTTCTGTGATTGTGCGATTGAGTTCCACGTCTTCAAGAACGCCATCATCATTGCCTCGATAGATGTCATCGATTTGGCGGCCAAGGGATTCAGCCAGTAGTCCCGGTAAGGAACGAAGGCCGTCTTCTTCGCGCTCCAAGGCGGCAATACTCACCAGCGTTGCAATCGCTTCTTCTGCCGTAGGCGGCTTACCGATGGTATGAAGGCCGCAGGGAAGCAGGCGACTTTCAATTTCCATCAACTGGCGGTAGATCGCCCCAACAATCGCGTCGCGATTTTCGAGAGTTAGATCAGATGAATCATCGTCGGGCAGAGCAACATCTTTATCAAGATTGCACAGGCGTGCGGTTTCTACGATCGCATTCACGATTTGAACTCCCCGAGCACTTTCTCTCAGTTGTTGATAGGAGCCCACCAACTCACCAAGCTCTTTGAGTCCTTTGTAAAGGCCAGCATTTTCGGCTGGTGGTGTGAGGTAACTAATCGTGGATGCATAACCTCGACGTTTTGCGATCGTTGCTTCCGATGGATTATTGGCTGCGTAGTAATAGAGGTTGGGTAAGGCTCCGATCAGGGAGTCTGGGTAACAGGTTTCACTCATGCCCATTTGCTTGCCGGGCATAAATTCAAGTGATCCATGTGTGCCGAAGTGGAGCACGGCATCGGCCCCCCAAATCTTTTCTAAGTACGTGTAATAGGCTGCAAAACCATGATGAGGACTTGCGCTGCGTGAATAGAGAAGGCGCATAGGATCACCTTCATAACCAAAAGTTGGTTGAACCCCTACAAAGATATTTCCAAAATGACGTCCATAGATCAATAAATTTTGTCCGTCGCTATTCAAATTACCTGGTGGTTTCCCCCAGTTTTCTTCTAAACGTTCTGAATAAGGAGTTAGCCTTTCATACTCTTCAACGCTCATTCGATGCGCGATCGAGAGTTCTGGTGATCCTTGAAGGGCTTCTGGATCGTTGATCACCGTCTCCATGAGTGCCTTGGCATCCCGTGGCATGTCCTGAACGTCGTATCCCTTGGCCTTCATCTCCTGCAGAACCCTGTGAATCGAATCGAACACATTGAGATAGGCCGCCGTTCCTACATTTCCTTTGTCTGGGGGAAAGCTAAAAACGGTAATGGCTAGCTTTTTGTCTTTACGTGGTTTGAGGCCTAATGATGACCATCGGATTGCTCTTTCAGCAATCGCATCCACGCGATCTTGCAGGGTATGAGCTTTACCCGTGGCGTCATCACGACCAGACAAAACAATGGGTTCGATAGCGCCGTCTAACTCTGGAATCGCGATTTGCAGTGCTACCTGTACTGGGTGAAGGCCTAAATCACTTTTTTCCCATTCTTGCGTGGTTTGAAAGACCAAGGGCAGGGCAACCATGTAAGGCCTATTGAGCTTTTTCAGCGATTCAACGGCCTTGGGATGGTCCTGACGCGCTGGACCTCCAACTAAGGCAAAACCTGTAAGAGACACAATGCTGTCCACTAAAGGCTGCTCTGAATTGAGCGGGTCGTAGAAAAAAGCATTGACAGGTTTTGAGAAATCAAGACCTCCGCAGAAGATCGGAATAACGCGTGCACCTCGGAACTCAAGTTCTTGGATGGTTGCCACGTAGTGGGCATCGTCTCCAGTCACGATGTGACTGCGCTGGAGCACGAGACCAATCACTGGTCCCTTGCGGGCTTGGTCGCTGAGATCTGGGCGACTCGCCATCCAATTCAAATATTCCTTTAAATCCTCAAACATTTGAGGTGCTAGCGGGTGCCAAATCCCGAGATCAGGAAAGACTTCTGGATCTGCAACTGCTACTTCAGGACGCCCATCACCATCTGATGCTGGAAATACATATTTATCAGCCAGCATCAACAGAAAATTTCGGAGATTATCTGGTGTGCCACCCAACCAATATTGGAAACTAAGCATGAAGCTGCGAGCATCTTGCGCTTTCTCGACGGGCAAATACTTGAGCACCGTTGGAAGCGTATTCAAGAGCTTGAGCATGGCGTCTTGAAAACCTGCACCACCAGCTTCTTTTCGCTTTTTCATGAAGCCGGCGATCGCGCTTTTGCTCTGCCCGAGTTGAGCCATCGAGAAGCTGCCTAACTTGTTGAGGCGCATGACCTCGGGCATCGAGGGGAAGACGACCGCGGCTTTCAGGCGATCGCGGTGAGGACTGACTGCATCAACAACTTTTTGGGCGAGATCTTCAATGAAAATGAGCGATCCAATAAAGACGTCGGTCTCAGCAACATCTTTTTGAAAATCTGCATAATTATGTTCATCACGAAGTTCCTCAATCAGATAGCCGCAGAGTTCAATCCCAATGGGACCATCTTGCGCATTGAGACTGATCGCTGCTTGTGTTAATGCACTTTGATATTGCGGTTCAAGAACGACGTAGACGGCCTTCATGACCGATTGATGATTGTTGTTCTCAGCAGGAATAATCCGACGATCAGCGGAACGGACCTGCGTAAACATCAGCTCAATTGAGGAATGTAAAGAAGCTTACGTGTGTCTGTGTCGCTCTGCTCGAGATCTGCATTTCGTGTTACATCCGCGCTTGGCCCCATAGGCTGAGTCCATCTGCAACACGTTCATGAGCGACATCCAGA
>NZ_JAKUHK010000082.1:0-7400 GCF_023630655.1 Synechococcus sp. MU1655
CTCAATGCCTATGCCTGGCAAACTTCGCATGATTGCAGTTGGCTTCGGGTTTATGGCACTGAAGGAGCGCTGGCGGTCCGGATTGGGGTTTGTGCTCGCAGCAGCCGGTAGCGCCGTGGGTTTGGGCAACCTCTGGGGCTTTGCTTATCGCGCGTCTCAGGGAGGTGGTGGTGCCTTTCTACTTCTCTATGTGCTGATTGTGTTGGTGGTCTGTCTGCCAGTTTTAGTGGCAGAGATGGTGCTTGGTCGCAGTACGGCCCAAAGCCCTTTGCTGGCTCCTGTTGCGGCGGCTGGAGAGGCTTGGCGGCCAATGGGATGGCTGTTTTTGATCGCGTCCTGCGGAATTTTGGCGTTCTATGCGGTGCTGATGGGGTGGACAGCTCACACCCTCGTTCATGCCCTATGGGTGGGGCTGCCAGATGACATGAAGACAGCTGAATCGCTGTTTGGATCGGTGAGTACGGGCAATAGCGCCCTCCTTGGCCAGGGGGCCAGCCTGGCCTTAACCGCCGCGGTGGTGGCTGCTGGTGTGCAGGGAGGAATCGAGCGTTTGTCGCGTTGGGCCTTACCTCTGTTGTTTGTGTTGCTGGTTGGTTTGTCTCTCTGGGCTGCCACGTTGTCTGGGGCTGTGGGGGGATATCAAACCTTTCTGTTGCGTTGGGATGCGGCTCAGCTGCTCAACCCCACCACCATTCGCAATGCGTTTACCCAGGCCTTTTTCTCCATCGGCACCGGAATCGGTTGCATCCTTGCCTATTCGGCCTATTTGAAAAGTAGTGCGCGTCTGCCGAGGGAAGCGATCGCGGTGGTGGGTTTGGACACGGCCGTGGGTCTGTTGGCTGGACTGATCACATTCCCCGTAGTGATCAGCTTTGGTCTGCAGGAAACGGTGACCGAGTCCACCGTTGGGGCTTTGTTTTTAGCGATTCCCACGGGACTTGCGTCCCTTGGCTCTGCCGGACGCTTGGTGGCAGTGCTCTTCTTTTCCTTGGCCTATCTCGCGGCCATTACGTCATCGGTGTCGTTGCTGGAGGTACCGGTGGCTTCTTTGATGGATCGCTTGGGCTGGTCCCGCAGGCGATCGGCATGGCTGATGGCATTGCTGATTTTTGTTGCAGGCCTCCCGGCTGCGATGTCGATCCCGGTCTTGGAAGTGATGGATTCGATCTTTGGCGGTGTGCTGCTGATTTTGGGAGGACTCTTAATTGCACTGCTTGTGGGGTGGGTGGTTCCGAAACGGTTCCGGAATGATCTCCAGGGATCGAAAACCTCAGCAGGTTTAATCGGCTTGATGCTCTTTTTCCTGCGCTGGGTGTCTCCTGTTGTGATCACTGCTGGTTTATTGATCAGTGTTGTTGATTTATGGCGTCAATGGTTTCCAGCTGCTTGATTGCTCGCAGAATGCTGTGGGGTTTTTAAAACTTTCTCTGCACAAATTCACTTGCCAGTCGCACTTCCAGGAGGAACGAGATCGAGGCCATCATCAACATTCCCATCGTGGTGATGAAAAGAGGTGCCACGATTGACGTGAGGTTCACTTGAGTGATCACACTCATAAACATCGCTGAAACCACGATGGAAAGAAGGAGGGTGGCGCAGGTGAGAAGCCAGATCGCACGAAGAATGTGTTGCATTCGTCGCTTGCAATGACTACGTTCAAAATCATTTCCTGTGGCATCCGATTCGCTGATACGGCGATAGTGATCTGCAATTCGGCCGAGCCTGGCGGAAAGAACGTTGAGAAGGGCCCCGATCCCCGCGAGCAAAAACACCGGTGAGACCGAGAGCTGAATCGCCTTCGAAAGGCTTTCTGGATGCAAGGTTGTCAATTCCAAGAGTGGGTGAGTCCGTCAAAAGGTGTCAGCAATCCGGTAGACAGGAGCCTCTGTGGACGCCTTTCAATGTTGTGGCTTAAACGTTGGAACTTTATTGAGCGGGCTCGGTTGGAGCGGGAGCTTTGGGATGCATTCGAGGCCAAGGAGGATATTGAAGCGATGGTGAATGCGCTGCAGGCTCGTATCGAAGCAATGGAAACGACTGACCCTGAGTTGGGAGATCAAAGGTTCCGTCTTGATGTCTGGATCACCACCTTGGAAAGAATTAGGAAGATTGAAGCGATGATGGCTGGAAAAGAGCGTTAAATCAGTCTCCAATCGGTCAGTCCGCCAGGCTTGTCGATGAGTTCAATGCCTTGGTCGCTGAGGGACTTGCGAATGCGATCGGCTTCTTGATAGTTCTTCTCCTGTTTTGCTGCTTTGCGATTGGCAATGGCCTGCTCAATCGCTTGGGCATCGACACCGCTGTTTTCAGAGGGTTGCGACTCATCTGTTTCGCTGCGTAGACCAAGAACGGCCGCGAGCTCGCGCAACAACAACCAGCGTGAGTGCAGTTGGGTCAGCTCCTCGGCTGGCTGCTCAGGCTGGTCGCCTCGATCCAGACGGTTGGCTAACCCTCTGAGCGGACGGGCGAGTTCAAACAGCACGGCTAAGGCTCCGGAGCTATTGAGGTCATCGTCCATAGCGGCGGTGAACCGTTGTTCCAGGTCTTCAAAAGGACCTTGGGCGTTCCTTCCGGCTTGGACCGCTTCATTGCTGAGGGCCGTGTGATCACTCCATTCCAAGGCGGCAGCATGGGTTTCCCCCAACTTGAGGGCGGCATTCAATCCCTTCCATCCAGTGGTGGATGCCTCCAGCGCTTCGGCAGTGAAGTCAAGGGGCTTGCGGTAATGAGCCTGGAGAACAAAGAGGCGCAGGGCCATGGCCGAGAGTCCGCTTTCAAGCAGTGCGCGGATCGTGGTGAAGTTACCCAGCGATTTCGACATCTTTGTTCCGCCCACATTGACCATCCCGTTGTGCATCCACAGCCGAGCGAGGGGAGCGCCGTTGGCGGTTTCGGATTGAGCGATTTCGTTTTCATGATGAGGAAACACCAAATCACCTCCGCCTAGGTGAATATCGATCGTTAGGCCAAGTTCCTGGCGCACCATCGCTGAGCACTCGATGTGCCAGCCAGGGCGTCCTGGGCCCCAAGGGGAGTCCCAGCTCGGCTCACCCGCTTTGCTTCCTTTCCATAGAGCGAAATCAAATGGGTGTTTCTTGCGACTCTCCTCACCATCAGCCGTACGGCCGCTTGCCCCCTGCTGTTGCTCGTTGGGGTCACGACCACTGAGCTTGCCGTAGTCCTTGGCTTTGGAAATATCGAAATACACATCACCATCAGAGCTATAGGCAGCTCCTTTGGTCTCCAGTTCAGCAATGAGCGTTTGAATCCCTTCGATGCAACAGGTGGCGCGAGGCATGCGATCGGCCGGAAGGATGTTGAGCCGGCCCATATCGAGCTCAAAGGCTTCGATGTTGCGCTCGCTCACCGCTTGCATCGTGCTGCCTTCTTCGGCAGCACGATTGAGGATCTTGTCGTCGATATCGGTGTAATTCTGGACATAGGTCACGTCGTAGCCTCGCCAAATCAAGTAGCGGCGTAGAACGTCCCAATTGATGTAACTGCGGGCATGACCCAAGTGACACAGGTCGTACACCGTGACGCCACAGCAGTAAATCGTTGCCTTTCCTGGCTCTAAGGGCTCAAATGCTTCCGTGCGACTGGTGAGGCTGTTGGTTAAGCGCAGGGAAGACATCAGGCTTAGGAACGGGAGTCAAATCGCGGTTGATGCCTGCCTGCGCAGATCAAAAACCTTCGATCGATGTTAGATCCGTGCTGGTGATGCCCCTTAGGCCCGCCGGTAGGTGAGATCCTTGCCCAGCGCAAGCTGAACTCAGATCCCTGAACCTCAAGAGCGGCGGATTGAAGTGGTTGTATCACGGAAATAAGGCTTGCTTGCTGCTTGCCAGGACGCCAAGGGATCAATCATTCGCTCTTCTTGATGACTATCTTTCTGGAACAACTATTCGTTGGTTTGTATTGAAAATCAATGTTTTGAAACTGCCTGACAGCTGAGGCGCGTGAACATTACCTGAGGTCAATTGATGTCAGTGATCAGCCTCGGTATTGGTGCTGATCATGTTCTTGCTAGTTTTTTGAGAGGAAATTAATTAGATGGGGGATTGAATGTCGCTTGCGATTTTCGCATTGATGTTTACTTGTTTTGTTGATGTGATGGGTCAAGGCCTTGCCTTCCCTATTTTCGCGGCCTTGCTGATGCAACCCAATGGTGGGTTTCTTCCACCGGGTGTTTCGCAATCTCAAGGCGCTCTTCTCTATGGAGTAGCCATTGGCACATTCTTTTTGACTTGGTTTTTTGGATCGATTTATGTTTCAAGGCTTTCAGACAGTATTGGACGTAAGAGGGGGATCCTGATTTGTTTGATCGGTGCCATTGCCGGTTACGCCATTGCAGCAGTGGCGCTGATTTCACATAATTACAGTCTTTTGGTGATCTCTCGGGGGATTACTGGCTTTACTGCTGGAGCACAGCCAATCGCTGCTGCAGCCATGATTGATCTTGCGAAAAGTGATCGAGAAAGCGCGCGTAATTTAGGGCTGACAACCGTTGGGATGAGTTTTGGTCTTGTGGTGGGACCGATTATTGGAGGACTCTTCTCAGATCAGGATCTTCTTGGCGGCCTGGCATCCTCACACTTGCCATTTGTGATTGGTGGTTTGTTGTGTTTTGTGGGGTTGATGCTTGTTTTCTTTGGATTTGAAGATGTCAAGACAGAGCTCAATCCGATGGACGCTAATCCATTGGTGGTATTTAAGTTGTTAGCGGATGCCCTTAATCGAGATTCGGTTCGACGTGTTTCAACGGCATTTTTTCCCTATATGTTGTGTGTCTTAGGTCTTTATGTGTTTGTGTCAGCCAACCTGTCCACACGGTTTGGCTATGGGGCTACAGGCTCCAGTGTTGGAATGTTTTTGATGGGTGTTGGCTTGATTGCTTCGAGCAGTGTTCTTGTTGAGCCTTTGAATGCTCGGTTTTCTAAACGGGCCATTATGGCGAGCTGCACCGTGTTGTTTTGTTGTTGTGTGACGGCATTCTTGCTTGTTCCCTCTGGACCTTTGGCCTTGGCAATCATGCTGCCTTCTGGGGCCTTGCATGGTGTCGGTTATCCAACAATGTTGACAGGATTCTCTGAATCTGTTTCCAAAGAAGAGCAGGGCTGGGTCATGGGTTTTGCTACGTCACTCTTTACCCTTGCGGCCGCGATTGTTTCCTTCTTAGGCGGTCAGTTAATGACCTCTGTTGGCCCCGAGGCACCATTTCGATTTGCGATTGCCTGTGGTGGAGTGGCAATCATTGCCTTGGCTGCGAATTGGAAAAATGCTCCTAACTTAAACAAAGTGATCTCATAACGTTTGGAACGTATGGTTCACTCTTTCAATATGGATAGAAGCCTTGATGGAGTGTCTTTTTGCTTCTTATTTGCATTCCATCCAATTGTTTCCACTTCCTGTTTCAACCTCTAAGGGAACAGACAACTCGATGGCATTTTTCATGGTTTGCACCACCAGTGTCTCAACAACGGCTAGCGCCTCGGGTTCCGTTTCGAGCACGAGTTCATCATGCACTTGTAGAAGAAGTCGGGCGGGCAAATTGTTGCTTTCAAGTTTTGCTTGTAGCTGCACCATGGCCAGCTTGATGATGTCGGCACTGGAGCCCTGGATCGGAGCATTGGCCGCGGCGCGAAGTTGCTGTGCTTCCATCCCGCCGCGTCGCGCTACCTCCAAATTGATCTCCAGTGGATCCATGCCATTGAGGCGGCCGAGCCCATTGCGGTCGAAGTGGAAAGGGCGCCTGCGTCCCAAAATCGTTTCCACATAACCCTGACTAAGCGCGAGACGTTCCTGAAGTTCCAGAAAAGCGAACACCTTGGGATAGCGCTGTTTGTATTTGCTCAAAAAGTCTTTGGCCTCGCTTTGGCTAACACCTGTTTCGCGAGCAAAGCGTTGGGCGCCCATGCCGTAAATCACGCCGAAATTGATGGTTTTTCCCAGTCGTCGTTCATCCGGCGACACCTTGTCTTTGTCAAGAAGCAAGCGTGCGGTGAGGGCATGCACGTCGTCTCCATCGCGGTAAGCCTGTTGCAAGACCTCTTCTCCAGAGAGGTGCGTGAGAATCCGTAGCTCGATTTGCGAATAGTCGGCACTGAGGAGGATCCAGCCGTCTTGGGGCAGAAAGGCCTTGCGGATGCGCCTGGAATATTCCGTGCGTACAGGAATGTTTTGCAGATTGGGGTTGCTGCTGCTCAGCCGGCCTGTTGCGGTCACCGCTTGGTTGAAATCGGTGTGGACCCGCCCGGTTTCCGCTTCCACCAGTTGGGGCAACGCATCCACATAGGTGCTCTTCAATTTGCTCAGCACCCGATGTTCAAGCACGAGGGGCACGACTGGGTGATCATGTTCCAGCTTCTCGAGCACGGTGGCATCGGTGCTGTATCCGGTTTTGGTGCGCCTTGATTTTTTGCGGTCAAGCCCGAGGGTGTTGAACAGCAAGTCGCCGAGTTGTTTGGGTGATGCGAGGTTGAAATCAATCTCTGCAGCCTCTTTTGCGCTTGCTTCCAGCCGTTCCAGGTTGGTTCCGATTTCGGAGGAAAGCGCTTCGAGATAGGGCACATCAATGCGAATACCGGTGGCCTCCATCACGGCCAGCACGGGCTCTAGGGGCAATTCCACCTTGCTCAGCAATTTTGGAAGCTGGGGCCCTAAGGCCTCCAGTTGTTGGTTGAGGTCGATGGCGAGCTTGCGGGTGAGATGCACATCCATGCCGCAGTACTGAGCTGCTGCTTCGAGGGGCACCTCGGAGAAATTGCTGGCCTTGCCCTCTTTGGCTTTTCCTACGAGATCACTAAACAGGGTGGGACTGATGCCGTAATCCCGCTGGGCCATGACATCCAGGCCATGTTTTGCTGCTGCATCCCTGAGGTAATCAGCCAGCAGGGTGTCCATGACGACACCGGCAAGGGGTAAGCCATGGCGCAACAGAATCAAGCGGTCGTATTTGGCGTTCTGAAGGGCTTTGGGGTGCTCGCCACTCGCCAACCATGGAGCAAGGGCATGTAGCACCGTTTCCAGTGGTAACTGCTCTGGGATGGGATCGCCTTGATGACTCACCGGGATGTAGGCCAGATCGTCAGATCCAGGCCCCCAACACAGACCAATGCCGACCAGCTGAGCGCGGAATGGATTGAGATCGGTGGTTTCCGTGTCGAGGGCAATGGGGGCTAGGGAATCACGGCAGTTCATTAACTGCTTCAGCAGTGCTTTGAGCTGATCAAGGGTTTGAATGATTCCGGGTCGCAAGAGCGGTTGGGTTTGGCTGGCCGACACCTCGGATGGCGCCTCGGGCCCTGATGGTTGAGCTGATGTTGTGGCTTCACCCTTGACGGTGCGTGTCTCCTCATCTGCTTTGGCGAGAAGGTGGGCGTTAGCCGCCAATCCACCAG
>NZ_JAKUHK010000083.1:0-7350 GCF_023630655.1 Synechococcus sp. MU1655
TCCAGGTGTACATCAATTCACCGGGGGGCTCGATTACAGCAGGTTTGGCGATCTACGACACGATGCAGCAAGTGGCTCCAGATGTCGTCACCATCTGCTATGGCCTCGCTGCCTCAATGGGAGCATTTCTGCTCAGCGGAGGATGCAAAGGCAAACGCTTAGCACTGCCCAACGCCAGGATCATGATTCACCAACCCTTAGGTGGTGCCCAAGGTCAGGCCGTGGACATCGAAATCATGGCGCAGGAAATTTTATTTCTTAAGGAAACCCTGAACGGTCTGATGGCGGGGCATACCGGCCAGCCGCTCGCCAAAATCACAGAGGACACCGAACGGGACTACTTCCTTTCTCCAGCAGAAGCGGTTGAATACGGATTGATCGATCGCGTTGTGGACAATCTCGGAGGCGAAGGAATCATTACGGGGGGCTGACACAGCCCACTTTCCCAACGATCCTACGTACTCAGTCCGATCCCACTCCGACCGGTTCTGTCTTTCCGTTTGATGTGTCCAGAGCCCGATGGCCAAATTTGACGCCCATCTGAAGTGCTCTTTCTGCGGAAAGTCCCAGGAGCAAGTGCGCAAGCTGATCGCAGGTCCTGGGGTTTACATCTGTGATGAATGTATCGATCTCTGCAACGAGATTCTTGATGAAGAGCTGATCGACGCCCAGGGAAATCCCCGTCACGGCGCCGAACCTTCCAAAAAAACTGCTGCAGGCGGCACGCGCAAAACCAGCAAACCTGCCCCAACGCTGGCCACGATCCCCAAACCCCAAGAGATCAAGGGTTTCCTCGACGAACAAGTTGTTGGTCAGGAGGCGGCGAAGAAGGTGATGTCTGTAGCTGTCTACAACCACTACAAACGCCTGGCTTGGCAAGGCGACGGCCAGGGGGAAGCCGCCCAAACGGCCACCAGACTGCATAAGAGCAACATTTTGTTGATCGGTCCAACCGGCTGCGGCAAAACGCTACTGGCCCAAACCCTGGCGGAAATGCTCGATGTGCCTTTCGCCGTTGCCGATGCCACCACCCTCACAGAAGCTGGCTACGTCGGAGAAGACGTTGAAAACATCCTGCTACGGCTGCTGCAGAAAGCCGATATGGATGTGGAACAGGCTCAGCGAGGGATCATCTACATCGATGAAATCGACAAAATCGCTCGCAAAAGCGAAAACCCCTCGATCACACGCGACGTGTCTGGGGAAGGCGTTCAACAGGCCCTTTTGAAAATGCTGGAGGGCACCGTGGCCAACGTGCCTCCTCAGGGTGGTCGCAAGCATCCCTACCAGGACTGCATCCAGATCGATACGAGCCAAATCCTGTTCATTTGTGGTGGAGCCTTTGTGGGCCTCGATGACGTGGTGCAGAAACGCATGGGCCGCAATGCCATCGGCTTTGTGCCGAACGATGGAAGGGGGCGCAACCGCGCTACCCGCGATATCCAAGCTGCCCAGGTGCTCCGCCATCTCGAACCCGATGATCTGGTCAAATACGGCCTCATCCCAGAGTTCATTGGGCGCATGCCTGTGAGCGCAGTGCTTGAACCCTTAGACGAACACGCACTTGAGTCGATTCTCACCGAGCCACGCGACGCCCTGGTGAAGCAATTCAGCACTCTCTTGAGCATGGACAACGTGCAACTGGACTTCGAAGCCCAGGCCGTTGAGGCAATTGCAAAAGAAGCTCACCGTCGCAAAACAGGAGCCCGAGCCCTGCGCGGCATCGTGGAGGAGTTGATGCTTGATCTGATGTACGAGCTTCCCTCCGATCAAAACGTGACTGCCTTCACGATCACCAAAGCCATGGTCGAAGAACACACCGGTGGCAAGGTGCTTCCTCTCCCCGGCACCAAGCAGCACAAAGAGTCGGCTTGAACGTCACCCTGAATGGCTGCCGCTGACCATCTTTCAGTTCCACGCCAACACGGTTTATTTCTGCATCACGGCATCGATCTGGGCGATGGCACCATCGCCCATTACCTGGAGGGACGAGAAATTCTGCGCAGCCCGTTGGAGGAGTTCAAACGCGGGTTAGAAACCAGCGTTGTGGAGCATGAGAATCCATCTCCAGCGGGCGTCACACTGCGGCGCGCCATGAGTCGCATCGGCGAACAGCGCTACAACCTGCTCTTCAACAACTGCGAGCACTTCGCCAGCTGGTGCAAAACCGGCCGACATCAGAGCGGGCAAGTTGAGAACTTCCTGCACACCTCCAGCCTCGGCGCTTTGGCAATCGGCCAGCTGATGCCCGCAGCACTTCTCACGGGACTTCGATTGCTCCTGAAGCAAGGGTTGGTGAATGAACAATCCCGAGATCGCGCTCGCCGCGGCCTATCGCAGCTCAAAAAACTCCGTGAAAACTTGCTCACCCAGCTGGAAGGCAAGCTTGAGCAGGCTGAGGGATGGATCCGCGGCGGCCCCAACAATGGCGCCAGCGATCGCTACGGAGGACAGGGCAGAAAGCTACTCAAAGCAGGGCAAAGCCTCGCCGATGAACTCGCAGCCTTAGAAGAACTCGAGCAACGCATCAACGATTTGCTCAACGAGCAACATGGGCCTTCCATCAGCGATCAAGCTGAGTAACCTCAACGTCTTGCGGGTAGTGCATGAGTCAGGCCTATCAGCCGCTGCATCACAAATACCGTCCTCAACGGTTTGATCAGCTGGTGGGTCAGGAGGCGATTGCCGCCACCCTCGGCCATGCCCTCACCTCCGGACGTATCGCACCGGCCTATCTGTTCAGCGGCCCGCGCGGAACCGGCAAAACGTCCAGCGCCAGAATCCTGGCGCGCTCCCTCAATTGCCTCAGCCACGACGGCCCAACGCCCCAGCCCTGCGGGACTTGTGAGCTCTGCAGATCGATTGCACTGGGCACAGCCCTGGATGTGATCGAGATCGATGCCGCGTCCAACACCGGTGTGGACAATATTCGCGATCTCATCGAACGCTCCCGGTTCGCCCCTGTGCAAGCGCGCTGGAAGGTATACGTGGTGGATGAGTGCCACATGCTCTCCACAGCCGCATTTAATGCGCTGCTGAAAACCTTGGAAGAGCCACCGCCGCAGGTGGTGTTCGTGTTGGCCACAACCGATCCCCAACGGGTGCTTCCCACAATCCTGAGCCGCTGCCAACGCTTTGACTTCAGGCGGATTCCCCTCGAGGCTTTGAACTCGCACCTCGCCTGGATTGCCGAGCAGGAGGCGATCCCGATCCAACCAGAGGCCCTGCATGTGGTGGCCCAACGCGCCCAAGGAGGCCTGCGCGACGCAGAAAGCCTGCTTGATCAGCTCAGCCTCCTCCCGGGACCGATCAAGGCGGATGCGGTCTGGGACCTCTTAGGAGCCGTTCCAGAGCAAGAGCTTCTCAACCTGGCTGAAGCACTGGCGGAGGGAGAACCGCTCACGCTTCTGGAGGCGAGCAGACGCCTGCTGGATCGTGGCCGGGATCCCGGTGCTGTACTCCAAGGGTTGGCGGGCATTTTGCGCGACCTGGTGTTGATGGCTGTCGCACCGGACCGCCCAGAGCTCACCGGGGTATCACCACAATTTCGAAAGCAGTTGCCTGCACTCGCGAAACGCCTAGGCCGTCAGCGACTTCTTTACTGGCAAGCACAACTCAAAGGCAGCGAACAGCAACTGCGTCAAAGCGTGCAACCAAGGTTGTGGCTTGAAGTGTTGCTGCTTGGCCTCCTTGCTGACGCCGAGCTCCCCGTTGCAAAACCCAGTTCTGCAGCACCGGACAGCAAGCCACCAAGCAGCGCTCAAGCAAGTAATCCTCCAGCCATCAGCACACCGGCGGTCACCAACACAGCTCCAACACCTGAAACACCAGCACCATCACCCGTCAGCCTTCCCAACACGAGTCCGCAACCGGTCGTGAGCTCAGAGCCTCCTCCGACGCCGCGATCAGCGCAAGAGCCAGACCCTGACAGCCACAATCTGGCTGAACTATGGCAACAGATTCTCGCCAGTCTCGAGCTCCCCTCCACCCGAATGCTGCTGTCACAGCAGGCGCAACTGGTCCGACTCGATCCCCATCGCGCTGTCGTGCAGGTGGCTGGAAACTGGATGGGGATGGTGCAAAGCCGGGCCAGTTTGTTGGAGCAAGCCATCAAACGTTCCATTGGCGGGAACCGACAACTGGTTTTGGAAAACCACGGTGGCGCAGCCCCGATGGCCTCAACACCAGCCGCCGCCGCAACGCAAGCATCACCATCCACGCCGATCACCGATCCAACGGCGTCTCAGGCCCAGCCTCCTCAACCAGCGGTCTCTCAACCAGCGCCGACTCAACCAGCGCCGACTCAACCGAAGCCAGTATCTCAATCGCCGGTCGCGATGCCTGCAGTGCAAACACCACCCATCACTCCGGCGGTAGCGCCTGCAACAAGCTCACCGCCTGCAAGCTCGAAACCGCCCAGCGTCGTCTCAACAGAGATCTCTGGACCGGGCTCCCCATCCATGGGCTCGCCAACTCTCCCTCCACCAGCGGACGTGAGCCCCCCTTCAATCATGGATGAAAAAGTGAAGCGCTTTGCCGACTTTTTTAACGGTCAGATCCTGGATGTGGAACTGGACAATGACTAAACCGTTTCAACCGTCAACGCTCAGGCTTTGACCGTCTCTTCAGTCCCGCGATGGCTGGTTTTTGCCCAAACCAATGTCTTGGGAAGCACTGCCATCCGCAACGTGACCCAGGGAATGACAAAGAACCAATGGCTGAGGTAGGCAATACCCAACAGCAATGAAAATGGATCGGGTTGAGGTAGGGCAGGGCCTTCGCTGAAGCGGCGGCACGCTCTCCAATACGCAACGCCTGACACGCCAAACGCCACGATCGACAAGGGCCAGTAAGCCGGTGAGGTACGCGTGATCACACTGGTGACCAAGTCGGCAAAGGAGAGAACAGGGAGGGCGTACTGAAGCAAGAAAAAGCAAGCCAGGTCACGTCTCTGACCGACCGTTAGGCGATTGGATAGCAACCCCGGCCAGTAATCAAAGAAGCGCTGCAACCCTCCTTCTGCCCAACGTTGTCGCTGCTTCCAAAGCGCCGAAATGGACTCCACCGCTTCTTCTCGCACCGGTGGATTCCAAAGCAGCGTTGTGCGCGCACCCTGGAGCAAAAAACGAAAACTAAGGTCCAGGTCGTCCGTGACCGTGTCCTCATTGAAGCCACCGCAGGCTTCCAACACATCACGACGCAGCAACTGCCCGTTGCCACGAAGTTCAGAGACCCCTCCGCCCAACAGGCGCCCCTGCTGAATCAACGCATCAAATGCCATCTCCATGGCCTGGACCCGCGTCAGCAAGTTGGTATCAGCATTCGTCACCGCTTTGCGCATCTGCACCCCAGACCAATCACCCATCACGGCGATAGGAATCAAGCGTTCCAGTTGGTCGTCACTGATCTGACCATCGGCATCCAGCACGAGAATCCACTCCCCACTGCTTTGAGCCAACGCAGCATTTAACGCACCCGACTTCCCTCCACCTGCATTGCGCTGCCGGCGAATCACGTTCAAGTTGGGGTACTGAGGCTTCAGTTCATCCAACAGATCTGGAGTTTTGTCTTCGCTGCCGTCATCAACAATCCAGGTGGTGAGTTGGCCCGCTGGATAGCGAAGTGCGCCCAGGCGTTCCATCAAACGTGCCACCACAGCCTCTTCATCCCTGGCCGCCACCACCACGTCCACGTTGGGCCAAGAGGCAAGGCTGTCGACTACGGCGGGTTCTACAACCGAAGAGGAGTCTGTACTTGAGGGCTCATCCCCATAAATTGCAGGCGTGCCATTCGCGGGACTAGCACTCTCGTCAGAGCCTCGAAGCGTTGTGCTGAGGGAATACCCACCCAGCACGAGCGCAAGCGTGAGCGAAGGGATGAGGCTCCTGGAGGGATCAAGCCAATGGGGTGCGGCTCCAGCGCAACCGCAAGCCACCACAAACAGGGCTGTCTTGCCGCGCCGGCGGTCGCCTGTCCCTGCGGCCAACACCCTGTCACCATTCGAAGTCATGGGACTTTAAGGGGCCTGACCAGTTAGGGAGCTCGCCGACGGCTGAACCGCAGTCAATGTTGTGCCCGGGTAGTAGTGACTAAGGATCCGTTCAAAGCTCCAACCCCGAGCCGCCAAATCGATGGCACCAGCTTGCGAGAGGCCCACTCCATGACCAAATCCTCCACCGTTAAAACGCCATCGATCGAGCCCAAGTTTCTCAATCACAAACAATGTGCTGGGAAGGCGACGCAGGGTGCGACGGATGCCATCCAGCTGCAACAGGACCGCCTCTCCATCACCCATCATCTCGATGTCGAGAGCAAGCACTCTTCCACTCGCACCTCTCTTCTCAACTCTGAGATCATCGGGGACACCAGAAGGAAGACCAGCTGCACGTAAAGCCTGGGCCACTTGGCCAGCGCTATAGGTTCGCGACCAACGAAAACGGGGGTGATTCGTGCCATAGGCCCCCTCGCTGCGCGCCAGCAAGCCACTCACGGAGGAGGCGTCCTTCATTGGCAACGCCATTCCATTGACCCATGCCGCTGAGCCGTCGGCACGGGCCTGAACGTAAGGAAGTGAGTCCATCGCCCAGGCCTCATCTCCTCCAGCCATCACTCCACCATTACTGGCGTGATACCAGGCTTGAATCGGCTCGCCATTCCAAGTCAACACTTGTCCTGACGTGGCACGAATCGCCTGACGCACAGCAGCACTGGCTTGACGGGGATCGCTGTACACCTGGCACTGCGTATCACTGCAGAGGTGATAGCCATCGATTGCAAACCGATGGCTATTCGCCAGGGCCCAGGTGCGCGCCAACACCGCCTGAGCCTCGAGTGCCGCCCTTGGAGATCCGGCGCCAATTTCGTGGGGAACCACCCCCTCTAAATAACGCTCCAGCGGAACTTGTTCGAGCAATGTCCAACTGCCGTAGGCATCCGGCTGAAGACGAAATGGGCCACGCAGAACGCCTCCCTGCCAAAGAAGACCGTTCGGAGCCGCCAGCATCAGCGGACCCTGCAACGTGCGTCCACCCGATGGGCCCTCCCAGACGACTTTCATTTCCGTTTTCACCGTGCGCATCCATCTCCGCACCGAGACCCCTTCAAGCGGCTCAGCATCCATGGGTGCCCACACCTCCCAGTCGCCGGGATGGGCGACACGGGCAACCACACCTTGATAACGCCAACGATTGGCAATCCGTTCCGCTGATTCAAAACTGGCGAAGGGGCCAGCAATCTGGCGTGCAATCTCCACAGGTTCAGCCAAAGGAGCAAGTCGCCAGCTGAGACGCAGCGACCTTGCCTCTGCAACCTCCGCTCCAGATGCATCCCTCAAACGCAGGGACTCCTGAC
>NZ_JAKUHK010000084.1:0-7327 GCF_023630655.1 Synechococcus sp. MU1655
GGGCCAAGTGTTGACCACAATCTCCAGCTCTTCAAACGGACCTGGGGGGTCAAGCGTCAGCGTCTGTGCCAGAAGCGTTGCAAGAAACTCTGTGCGATTGCTGCGGTAGACCGTTAGCAAGGCACTGCCTGCTGCAATGGGGCCATCCTGTTTCGCGGAGCAGCCGTTGTCTTCTGAATTCCCTCGACTTGGACAACAGCCTCTGTCTCGGGGCAATACGCCGAAAGTTGTCCTCCATACACCGCACCCGTATCCAGCATCACGATTTGTCCATGACGTTCCACTTCCGGTCGAGGGGTGTGACCAATCACCACAAGTCCATGGCTTCCGTCGTAATGCTCCCAGAAGTGTTCACGAATGGTCAGGTCGGGATGACCTGCCGCATCAAATCCTGCGTGAGTTGCCACCCAGCCATATCCCCGAAAAACGGTAGGGAGCTGCTGTAAGCGCGGCAGCCATGGGTTGGCACTGTTGAGCTCAGGATCGCTGAGGCTCTGTAGGAGAGCCTGCTCATGATTTCCCCGCAGCCAGGTGGCTCGTCCAGCCGTGACCAATGACCAAACCAGCTGCATGGTTGAGGCGGTATCGGGCCCACGATTGATGACATCTCCGCAAAACACGACGTGATCATGTTTCGGTAAGACGCCGAGTAACCGCTGCAGTGGCTGGTAACAGCCATGTACGTCACCGACCACCCAGTGGTTGCAGGTGAGGGATGACATGCCAGGCAACAGATGGCCTCATCACATTAATTCCCTTGACTTGTGCGAATGCGATGCGTGAAAATGCTTACTCTGATGGGCCTTGAGAACACGGTGTGGACCCACGATCATTGCCAGTGGCTCGTCGCGTAAGCCTGCTCGTGAATGCCCTGGATGGAGCCCAACGCACCAATGAGGCTCTTGCTCGGTGTGCCAATGGGGAAGAAATGTTGGACGTACTCCTGGGAGCATCGATGAAATTAAGGCTTGGCCTTACGCGCGAGCAGCTCCGCGATACACCCCCGATTCGAGATTGGGTTTGGTGGAAAAATAAAGAAGCAATTGTGACTATTGGGGATTAGGAAAAGACGGATCTATTGCATTCGTTTTAAGGCTTAAGAAGCGCATGATTGGTTTTATCAAACTCTGCTGTAACCCAGCTTTGATGGATAAATCTTGAGGGGAAGTCCGAAGGACTCCATCAGCTTTTTGCAGTCATCGCCGACAGTTCCATAAACCTCAATTCTGAAGCCATCGCCAAGTTCAGCATGCTTTTGCAAGTACTCTTGAACAGGTGGGTTGGAGACGTGAGCCGTAAATGCATCGTCATTTGCATAAACTTCTGACCAGACAAACGCTTGTGGGTCGTCCGGATCTTGATCAAAGGTGTGATGAAGCATGCCAGGCTCGGACGACTGAACCGCTATGTCAGTGATCCGGGCGAGTTCCAGATATTGATCGACGCAGCCCGGTTTGACATGGATGCGTGCCAGAAGCATGAAGGGAGTGGATTGATCGAAAATCGCCACGTTGAGCAATCAATTTGGATGATTCTCCCAAACAGCACGCTGCGTTTCTGCTCATTTCAAAAATGTTCTTCTAAATGAATTGAAATGCATGCTCTGAATAGCCATTTAAAAGCATTCATTTAGACACTTATTGCTTCTGTTCAGTATGGTCGGTCTCTTGCGCACTGCGAAATGCCAAGTCTGGCTCAATGGTTTGTCAAGTCGTGGAGAATGATTCGTCTCGTGTCTTTTTGAACTTCTTGATTTGATCCCTGAGATTTTATGATTATGGGATTCTTCTTGGTAACGGGGAACGGTTCTAATGAACGAGTTTGACTATGCATTATTGTTGGTTGTTATGTCGCCTCTGGAATTTTGATCGAACTTCTTTTGACTGGGAGTCTCGCTTTCATCATGTTTTCATTGGGACTGTCCCTGAAACCACAAGACTTTGGAGTTGCACTTCATCAGCCAAAAGCCTTGATTGCTGGCGCAATTGCTCAACTTTTAATGCTTCCACTCATTGCTTTTGTATTGCTGAGGATCTTTAGTGTGCAAGGTGATTTCGCTCTTGGAGTTATGATTTTGAGTTGCTGTCCTGGAGGTATCACATCAAGTCTTGTCACTAAGCTGTCTCGAGGAGATGTAGCACTTTCAATCTCTTATACCGCACTGGCCAGTCTTGTTACAGCTGCAACTCTCCCTCTTGTTTTGAGCATCGCAGCACCAATTTTTATCCCACAGCAAGAGATTGGATTGTCAATACTCCCTTTAAGCTTAAAAGTCTTTTCATTGGCAACACTTCCTGTTCTTTTGGGTGTCTTGATTCGCCAGTGGACCCCAAAGCTTGCGGTTCGCTGGCAGTTGCCAAGTAGTCAAGTGGCAAATGTTTTGTTTGTTGCAGTCTTGATCGGAGTATTGATTGGTCAGTGGGATGTTTTTATCGCTTACCTTCCAGTGCTCGGACCAGTGTTGCTTCTGCTCAATCTTTTAATGCTAATCGTAGGTTTAGCGGTTGGTCATTTTCTGAGCTTAAAGAAAGCACAGATTACCTCGCTGTCTGTAGAGGCTGGTTTTCAAAATGGAACGATTGGCATTGTTGTTGGTTCGTTGATCAGTGAAGAACTTTTGCAAGGAGGATTGAGTCGCTTCAGTCTTCCTTCAGCTGTATATAGTGTTTTGATGTTAATAACGATTGTACCCTTCGTTCTTTGGAGGAGAAGTTTGTGATGAGTGAATCTGCTGAATCCCTAATGATTTGCACTTGTTGTCGATAACGGTTATGCGCTTATTCATGAAGCCACGCTAACGTTTTTCAGTTTCGACTTCTTGAATAACTACGGATCCATCTTCTAAGGCGTCAGTCATTTCTTCAACAAAGTGATCTGCATAGAACTTGAGGCTGTCTAACTTCTTGGAGGGATCCTGGTCGTTGGTGATCTTATCAATCGCCTCATCTGCTATCGCCTTTCTCTTCTCAGCCTTTAAAAGTAACTGTCGAGCTTCCTCGACACTCATCAATGGATTTTTTTTACCCAATGGTGTGTGTGTACTCAGCCATGACCTGCATTTAGAACACTGAAGCCCCAGTCTGTTGGCATGGTGCCCTATTGCTTTTGTCGTGCTGATAGACATACGTGAGTGTTACCTTGCTCAAGACTGTCTCAACGAGCAGTTGTTAGCTCACGAAGTCTGCTTCTGAAGCTGCTTTTACCACTTCCAGGTCGTCAAATGACGCAGGTTTCAAATGGTCAATGAAGTGAATGCGAGCTGCATCCGACTTGATCCATAGATTGAGTTGTTCCCTGCTTTGAAGCTCGGGCACATTCAAATTCAGCGTGATGGTGGCACGCACAGTTATTTTTTGAGAGTAATCCATTTGTGATTTGGTTGGTGTAATACGTATGCTTGAACGGTTAATCAGTGAGCATCTTGGGACTAAACTATAATGACAGCATAGGGATGCATACGGGATTCACTCCATCTGTGTTGAATCAATGGTTCGCAGTTGATTGGAGCGAGCTGACGTGCAGCGCAAGATTCGTGAATGACTTGCATCTTCTGCTCTGTGGTGATGCCAACATGCTTGATTAGAATCGTACAAAGCAGGGCTGATCAATCGTTCCTTGAGGAGTATTATATTTGTCATTGCAGAGGCAGGACTAACATTGTTGTAATGGCTGTGGAGATGAACAGACTTCTTGAAAAATGTGGAACATGATCAAAGGATTAATAAGAATTGATGTGGCCACTGCAACTGAATGGGATGAAGGTCGCACGTAATTCATAGTTCTGCGCACTGCTCAGCCACACCCTTTCAACCGCCCGCACCTTTCCCTAGGTGTGAGGTTTTTAGTGACAAAACTACGCTCTCATAGGCTTACAAGATACGATTTCGGATGATCGGAAGGAGGCGCATACCCATGATCCGCGTTCAATTCACTGCAGCAGTTTTTGCTCTTGCAACCCTTGTCGTGCCATCCAGGGCCGAGATCGTTCCCTCCCAGTGTCGTCTCATTCGTTACGGCGGCATTGACACTCCTGTAGAAAACTTTCCTTGTGATTTCCGTCAGTCAGGTGGGAATGTCACTGTGGACTCCAAGAACTGGGCATTCACTTTCTTAGAAAGGAATCAAGGCAAGACTTTTATTCGCATCAATAGCATCCCACTCACGTTTACTCGTACAGGCCGATATACCCTCCAGGTGACTCAAGGCCCCAGGATTCGTTGAGATGATTCTTACCTTGGTAAAACCCTATATTCAATATTGGATGGGACTTGGAGGCATCATGATGAATGGGCTGCCAGCTGCCTTGCTTCTTGCCGGTCCCCCTGCTCCTCCCATGCCCCCTATTGAAATTCAACAGCAAGTTCCAGAAGAACAACCTGGATTCAAAGTGGAGAACTTTCGATTTGAGATCGATCAAAAGAGCTTTGAATGCTCTGCAGGCACGCTGAACTCAGGGAATAAGGCTCCCTATGCTTACAACCCATCAACGAATGCCTTTGCAAGAGAGCTACAAATCCATGCAGCTCAATGTAAAACTCGCTTTTGAATAGTTTGGAGGTTATCCAAAAAAATAATCTGTATAACACTCACTGCCATTGGATGAGCAACCGCATTCCACTCTGTCAGTGAGTGAATGGATCCTGCAATGGCTCAGGACGATAGCATTTTCGTCTGTTTATCCCTGGCTTGGCTATGAGATTGAAGTGAATGTCGAGATTGCTTCGGTCTTCAGCCATGATTCCACAATGGAGTTCAATCGATGTGGATGAATTTAGGTAGGGTCTAAACCGCTAAGACTCAATAAAAAAAGCCCCCACGGTTTAGAGAAGGGGGCCTTCGTTGTGATCAATTGAGATCACTTTGCATAGGGAATGCCGCGGTAGGTCAGAAGTGCTTTCTTCGATGAATCGAAACCAGCACCTTGGATCTGCACGTACTTTTTGCCGCGATAGGTGAGAGTCATTTTGGGTTCCTCAGAAATCCAGGTCCCCGTTCCGTGGCCTGGCGAGTCTGCGCCTCATGTCAATGAGGTGAACGTTGTTTGTAGCTGTTGCTACTTGATCTTTATAGCAATAATGTCTCCCTTTTAGTTGTTCGAGGGGATACAAAGCGGCATGTGATTTTGAATTCTGTAGCTTTTCTATACAGAACACTCTGCCCGCTTTCTCGTTATCCACGTATACCTCACACGTGATGAGCAGTCAGCAAAGAAACGCTCATTTCAGCAGTCGTAGAGAGTGAAGAAAAGACTTTCCTGGTTCGCAAGGGTTTGGAGGTCCTTCTTATGGCCAAATTCCCTGCGTTTACTTGTTTTCTGGCGTTGCGGGGTTGCATCTCCTTAAGAGAGTGGTTTGATATTGAAATCGATTCCTTGACTGATGTCCTTGCTTCTTAAGCGTCAGATTGAGCGGCTGGAACTTGCTATTGAGCTTTCTACAGACTGGTTAGAGATTCAATATTTGAGGGCCGAACTGGACCAACTGAAGGACTTATATGAGGAGCCACACGCAGGTGTCGCCTGATCAAAGCTTTTTGTCCAGGATGCTTGCCAACTTTTGGCAGCAGAACCATGAATCGTTTGGCCTATGCACTCCCCTGCTGTCCTGACCTCTCGGAACCGCTCCAATCAACGAAAGAAGGGATCATTTCTGATTCAATGGGATGCGCTAACTGATCTTTATGTTGATTGCTCTAGATTTGGAAAGATCTGATCCAGACGTATGACTATTTCTTGACTCGGCCATGGTGATGGCGTCTTCCGTGGCGGACGCCTCATCGCCCACAACGCGATCGCCACGTGTTCGTATAGTTTGCGTCAACAGAGGTAAGTGGTTCCTACAAGTGTTGTCCAAGTGATGAATGAGAGGGGCTGGGAATTTTTACTGAATGAAACATCATCATGGACACCCTTGCTAAATCTCCCTTCATGCAAAATTTATTTGATTAATATCGTCAGTTCGCTCACGATTGAGACGATGACTTCGATGTAAATCACCTCAGGATGATCTTCTCAGGCGGTGTAACCCAACACCTAGAAAATATCTCCGTTCATACAGGCCTTTCAGGGATTCATTGAAGACCGACCTTATCAGCGATGATCTAAAACTGATCCCGTTGTTCTTGATTCAATTTGTAGATGTTGAGCGCGAAGCATGCGGTACCGAAGCTGACAAGGAGTACGAGCAGATCTTGAGTATTCATGGTTTATCCAGTAGGGATTTTTGCCTAAGCCTCAATCTTGAGCCGCTTTTGCTTTCTTGACGACAGGCAGGTCGGAAGGCTGGGCAAGGATGTAAACGACAGCAGCGGAGACGACTGCAGTGAAGGTGATCAAGCCAAAGATGGCAGTTGAGTAGTCGGTCATCGAGAGGTGATTGGAACGCTTGTTACGAATCTTAGCAAATTTGTAACGAAAGGTAAAGCCACGGATCGATTTCGCTGTTTTCGGAGCATCTAAGGGGATTTCGGCCTCCTTTGAGGGGGAGGTAGGTGGAATCAAAGCTGTGAGGCGTTGTTGGTTCGCAAGGTGAGGAGATTCTTCAGCTCAGTGAATTAACAGATTCAGAGCGCATGCTTAGCAAGATTGCTGAGTCACAATTCAATGCTGAGAACGGCCCCCTTGCGCAGTGCCAATGAGCCAGCGCTCCCTGCGAGAAGCCGACAGGCTCTCACTTTGGCGCAATTTTGATGTGCATCAAAAACAAAGGGGCGGTTTTTGACCTCACCCCCAAATTCTCTATCCATTCAGTCCAACACCGCTGCGGCAAGAATGATGGATCACTTGAAAAGCACATTTTGATGATACATGCTCAATTTGAGCCATGATCCGCACCACGATAATCTCATAATCCAGTCAATCCATCTAGTGACGTCGGCGTGAGGTCTTTCGTCGGCGGAGGCAGTTGATGTTTTGCGGCTCACCGCTGTTCCAAGGTCAGTCAACGATTCAAGAGCCATCTTGAAAAGGAGCCAACGCAGGGGAGCAATGGTTCCACTTCACACGTCAAGGCAGAGGATTGAAGTGCCTCTGCTTTTTGGTGATTAAGTGATAAAGTTGAAATGCTTTTAAGAGTATTTATCTGTTGACCTTATATGCGCAAGCTGTGTTATAAATTTATTGAGAGTTGGTAACTCCAGCACTCCAAAGACAGAGGCTTAGAGAACCTTTGTCTTTTTTTATGTGATTCCTGGCAACAGCTGGAGTGAGCTGCTCTGGAGCTAAGGATAACTTCTCTGAGAAAAGTGACGTGATTATCAAGTGCTCCATCGCCGTTCCGCAAGGACTCTTTCTTGTTGGTGCTTTTGATGCTCAAGCATCTTCACCCAT
>NZ_JAKUHK010000085.1:0-7311 GCF_023630655.1 Synechococcus sp. MU1655
ATGCCGTTGTCGTCTAGTGGACAGGTCTCGCCGAGGTAGGAGATCAGTCCGCCGGCGGCGCGCATGGCAAGGGGAACGTTTTGCAGCCCTAAACCGTCGAGGGTTTGTAATCGGAATCGCTCCAAGAGCAGCGCTTCTGCTTCCGGTTGGCTGAAGGGTGTATTGCCGATGTCGCAGCGTTGCAGTCGCTCTGGACACCAGCTGGGCGCCATGCTGTTTTGGCTGTGGTGGATCAGTTCCGCTGGATCAAGCCGGGAGAGTTCTTGATGCAGCGCAGCGCTGTTCTCTTGTTCGCGGACTAAGAATTCGCCCGTGCTCACATCGGCGCAGGCCAACCCCCAGCGAAAGGGCTGCCGACCTTGAGCGGGCTCAACTACCACCGCCGCCAGCCAGTTGTTGCGGCGCGCGCTGAGCAGGCCTTCTTCAAGAACGGTGCCTGGTGTCAGCACCCTGGTGATGTCGCGCCGCAACAAGGTTCCTTTGGCAGAGCCACTGGCAGGGGCCGCCTCGAGTTGGTCGCACAGCGCCACGCTGAGGCCGCGGCGAATCAGTTCTGAGCAGTAGCGCTCAGCGGCGTGATGGGGAATGCCAGCCATGGGCACCCTTCCAATTTGTTTTCCTGCCTCTTTCCCCGTGAGGGTGAGCTCGAGTAGGCGCGACAGATGGATGGCGTCTTCGAAAAAGCACTCAAAGAAATCACCGAGCCGATACAGCAAGACCCGCTCGGGATGGGCGGCTTTGAGCTCCACGTAGTGGCGGAGCATCGGGGTGAGTTGTTCCGGCGTGACCTGGTTGTGGTGTGACCACGGCGGCAGATCGTCGTCGCTGTTGTCTTTGTCGTTGCCTGCGGGCGTAGAGGTTTCGGAGTGTGCTTCTTCGCTTGGACTGCTTGCGGAGGGCTTGGAATGCTGTTCTTGGCCTTGGCGCTGACGTGGGCGCTGCTTGGCGTCTTGCGTCAGCTCGTGATCATCGAGCTGATCGGGCTCACCTTGTCTGTTCTGGCCCTTGCTTGGTGCTGAACTGGCTGGTTCCGCATCCCCAAAAAGGTTGCCCTGCAGGGCCAAGTCCGGTTGGGGCACGGGGTGGCTAAGCGATCAGTGAATCGTAAGACTCACAGCAGCGGAAGACGTTGCTGGATCACCACAAGCTGTGAAGGTTGATTCCAAGGTGGGCCAGGGTTCCTCGTGCATGTGAGAATCTTTCGCACCGCCCTGGCGTCGACCTCTCTCCATGCAGATCCTCAACACCCTCACCGTGCTGGCCCTGGTGGTGATGTCGTTTGCCCTCATCGTGGCGGTGCCTGTGCTGTACGCCTCGAATGAAGACAGCGGACGTTCCAACCGCTTGATCCTGCTGGGTGGGATCGCCTGGGTGGCCCTGGTGTTGCTCAACTGGGGCGTGAGCTTCTTCGTGGTCTGAAGATCACCTCTGATTGGGTTACGTCTTGATGGGAGCATGGACAGACTTGCTCCTGGCTTTTTATGGCCACATTTGAAGGACGCTTCACTGATCTAGGCCAGGTTCGTATCGCCGTTGTGGTGGCCCGTTTCAACGATCTGGTGACGGCAAAGCTGCTGAGCGGTTGTTTGGATTGCCTATCCCGTCACGGCATTGACACGACTGCTGACAGCAGTCAGATGGATGTGGCCTGGGTGCCAGGTTCCTTTGAGCTGCCTCTGGTGTCCCAAAATCTTGCCCGTAGTGGGCGCTATCAGGTGGTGATCACTCTCGGGGCCGTGATTCGCGGTGACACCCCCCATTTCGATGTTGTGGTTGCGGAAGCCAGTAAAGGGATTGCAGCTGTGGCGCGTGACACGGGTGTTCCTGTGATCTTTGGGGTGTTGACGACCGACACGATGCAGCAGGCTCTTGAGCGTGCGGGGATCAAGAGCAATCTCGGTTGGAGCTACGGATTGGAGGCTTTAGAGATGGCTTCCTTGATGAAGGTATTGCCGGGGCATTGACCAACGGCCCCTTTGTGTTGCATGCTTCCCAAGTCGTAGTGAACACAGCGTTCAACACGGCTTCGCGGATGTAGCTCAGTGGTAGAGCATCTCCTTGCCAAGGAGAGGGTCGAGAGTTCGAATCTCTTCATCCGCTTTTCGTTTTAGCTGGGCTTTCGTTGGTTCGCTTCGGCGCCCATCCGAGTGGTGGGTGATCCTGTTGATGGAGAGCACTTGGCCTCTGGGCAGGGGTGTTCCAGTCCATGGCGATCTGAGTGCGGTCTGGCAGTGAATTCAGCCTTGCCGATGCAGCCTTCGTTTTCCCATCTCGGGTTTTGCGTCACGGATCGCTTGGGGAATGGTGATCAGGAAATTCTGTTCCTCTCCCGCTCTTTGTTGGAGCATCATCAAATCGTGTTGGCTCCAGGTCGTTCTGAAACCAGCGCCGCGACGATTCACCAGGTCCCATTCGAAATTGAGACTCTTTGCAAGCTCATCGACGCCTTTCAGGGGTTCACTGAACTTGGCATCACAGGCATGGAGTCGCTGAACCATGGCGGGAGTTGGTTGCTGCATGTCCCAGACCCTGATGGCAACAGGATTGAGCTGTTTGTGCGTACGGATTGGTATGTACCGCTTCATGCCATGACAGGTCTCGATCTGAACCAGCCTGAAGAGGCTATACGTCAGCAAACGGCGCTCATGGTTCAGCAAACACCAGGTTCAAAGACCTGGGAGGTGTGGCGCCAAGAGTTTCAGAAACGCATGGATCCTCACGGCTAAGTCAATCTCAATTGTCTAGAGAATGGATCGAAAAATGTTTAACTAATGTTCCGTCGAAGTGCCCAATCTTCTTGTTTAATTGCGCATTCCTTGACTCTTTGGTTGAAGTTCTGCGTGAGCTGCACTGAACCTTGATTGTCGATGGAGCCATCCTCTTAAGGGCTGGAAATGGCTTATGCTCGGATCGCTTCGCCATTGCTTTGAATTGTTAGAAAATTGGGTTTTCTTGGGCGTCCAATGTTATTCTAAAGGACTATTTCTCTACTGACAGCTTTTGTCTTATAAGAGGATTTAATTCCTGATTTTCTTGATGGCTTGTTTTGCTCATTGCTTGCGGATCAGCAATTGCTGAGGGCTGGCTGGTTCAAACCCCAACTGTTGGTAGAACCCGGAACTGTTGGTGGTCATCAGATACACGCGCTCGGCGTTGCGAATGGCTTTAGCGCTGAGCAGGGCTTCCACGACCCTCCTGCCGAGTCCGCGGCCTTGAAGGTCTCCTGCAACGACCACATCCCAAAGCACGGCGCGATGGATTCCATCGCTGGTGGCTCGTCCGAACCCCACCATTCGCTTGCCCCGCCAAAGGCTCACGACAACCCTGCTGCCCGCCAGCATCCTTTTTAGATCTGCCGTGTTGCGCTGTTGTGCCCAGAACGCATGTTTGTGGAGCAAGCGACGCAGCTTGAGCAGGCCACGGCTTGGCTTGAGATCAGGGCCCAGTCCAAACCATCTCAGGCCTGGGGCGCCGGCGGCATGTTGCACGAGTCGAATGCGAGCCATGGCGTCTTAATGAGTTCTCCATCATCGACACGGGGCGAACATCAAGCGATCTGCGTCTGGCTGAGATGATGAAAAGAAATGATCGAATCCGGTGAACGTTGCGATCCCTGATCGTTTGTCTGCTCAAGATCAGGTTGATGGGTAATGGACTCTTTTGTTCAACTCATGCGCGAATGGCCTCCAGGCTATGGAGGAGTGGAGCGGGTGGCCCATGAATTAGCGAGTGAGTGGGGCGCAACGGTGTTCAGCTTTGATGCGCAATCCCGTAGCGCTGATGAGATTGATGCGTTGCAGGTTTCTTATCCCCGAGTGGTATTGCCGGCCAGTCCACCCTTTGGCCGGTTGTTGCTTCCTTTGCCATCACGTGCGCTGTGGAGCCTGTTGCGTTCCCGTCGGCCTCTCTATGGGCATTTGCCATCGCCAGGTGTGCTTTTGGTGTTACTGCTGGCCCGTCTTTTGCAACCGCGTCGGCCAGTGTTCGCTCATTGGCACTGCTTTGTTGCCCCGGAGCCAGGCTCGAAAAATCGCCTTTTTGCTGTCTATCAGTGGTTGGCCCTTCGTGTCGTTCCACACTTAACCAAGGTCATTACGACTTCTCCGGTGCTGGCGAAAGAGTTGATTCGTTGTGGATGCCAGTCCGCTCGTGTGGCCGTTTTGCCCTGTTGTTTGAATGCAGAGCAAGAAAAGGTTCTATTGGCGTTGCCGTTGCGCTCCGCAACGGCAACGCCATTGCGGGTGTTATTCATCGGCCGGCTTGATAGTTACAAGCGCTTGGACTGGTTGATGGAAGCTCTTTCGCTTCTAAATAATCCTTGGTCTTTGGCGGTCGTCGGTGATGGTCCACGCAGGCTTGCCTTTGAAGCGCTTCGTGCGGAGTTGTTTGGCGCGAGTTCTGCTGTGACTTTCATGGGCCGTTTGGATGAGACGGCGAAGTTGGCAGAACTCGCGTCTGCAGACGTTTTGGTGCTCCCTTCGGATCGTTCCACAGAAGCCTTCGGGATCGTGCAGTTAGAGGCAATGGCGGCTGGGATTCCGTCACTTGCTTTTCAAAACCAGCGTTCTGGGATGGGCTGGGTCGGACAGCTGTCTGGATTGCCTTGGTCCCAACAGCCTGATGATTTGTCGTTGGTTCTCGATCAATTGGCGGCTTCGCCCGAACTTCGAACGGCGCTGAGCCTTGAGGCTCGAGACAAATATCTCAATTTATTCGCTCGCAAGGTTTGGTTGCAGGCTTTCGATTCGATCTTCTCCCCACAACGATGATCGAGCGGTAGGCAGCCTTAATTTCCCGTCGTCATCGCCATCTCATCCGGTGGGCCTCAGTAGGGTATTGCGCAGTCGATTTGGCGATTTCCATGCTCAAGCTCCTGCTGGGTGACCCCAACGCCCGCAAGCTGAAGCGTTATCAGCCGATCGTTTCAGATATCAATCTGCTCGAGGAAGAGATTGAGCCTTTGAGCGATGACGACCTGCGCCGTCGTACGGCCGAGTTTCGTCAGCGCTTGGAAGCTGCCGGGTCGCTGGATAAACAAAGGCCCCTATTAGACGAGTTGCTGCCCGAAGCCTTTGCTGTGGTGCGTGAAGCCGGTAAGCGGGTGCTTGGCATGCGCCATTTCGATGTGCAGATGATCGGTGGCATGGTGCTGCACGAGGGGCAGATCGCCGAGATGAAAACCGGTGAGGGTAAAACGCTCGTTGCCACCCTCCCCAGTTACCTCAATGCGCTCACGGGACGTGGTGTTCATGTGGTCACAGTCAACGATTACCTGGCGCGCCGCGATGCGGAATGGATGGGTCAGGTGCATCGATTCCTCGGCCTTTCGGTGGGCTTGATTCAGCAAGACATGACCCCGGCGGAACGCCGGATTAATTACGGCTGCGACATCACCTATGCCACCAATTCAGAGCTTGGATTTGATTATCTGCGCGACAACATGGCTGCCGACATCAATGAGGTGGTGCAGCGCGAGTTTCAGTTTTGTGTGATCGACGAAGTCGACTCCATTCTGATTGATGAAGCACGCACTCCCTTGATCATTTCAGGCCAGGTGGAACGCCCCCAAGAGAAATATGAGAAAGCCGCAGAAGTGGCGAATGCTCTTGAGCGGGCCGCCGAAATGGGGAAGGACGGCATCGATCCCGAAGGTGATTACGAGGTGGATGAAAAGCAGCGCAGCTCCACACTCACCGATGAGGGATTCGCCAAAGCTGAGGCCTTGATCGGTGTAGCAGATCTCTACAACCCTCAGGATCCATGGGCCCACTACATCACCAATGCCCTGAAGGCCAAGGAGCTGTTTGTTCGTGATGTGAACTACATCGTTCGCGATGGTGAGGCAGTGATCGTGGACGAGTTCACGGGCAGGGTGATGCCAGGCCGGCGATGGAGTGATGGTCAGCACCAGGCGATTGAGGCCAAGGAGGGTTTAGCGATTCAGCCGGAAACGCAAACCCTGGCATCGATTACTTACCAGAATTTCTTTCTTCTCTATCCCCGTTTGGCCGGGATGACCGGCACTGCCAAAACAGAGGAAACGGAATTCGAAAAGACCTACTCCTTGCAGACCGCCATCGTGCCCACCAATCGGGTCCGCGCTCGCCAGGACTGGGTGGATCAGGTCTACAAAACCGAAACGGCGAAATGGCGAGCCGTTGCCAAGGAAACCGCTGAGGTGCACAAGCAAGGTCGCCCCGTTTTGGTGGGTACCACCAGTGTGGAGAAAAGTGAGCTGCTCAGTTCCTTATTGGCGGAGGAAAACATCCCCCACAACCTGCTCAATGCCAAGCCAGAAAACGTGGAGCGGGAGGCGGAAATCGTTGCCCAGGCCGGTCGAGCTGGCTCTGTGACCATTGCGACGAACATGGCGGGCCGTGGCACCGACATCATCCTTGGCGGCAACAGCGATTACATGGCGCGCCTCAAGTTGCGCGAAGTGCTGCTTCCCCGGCTGGTGCGGCCGGAGGATGGTCATCGGCCCCCCGTTCCTCTCCAGCGCAGTGCAGAAGGCGGTGGTGGTTTCTCCACGCCTGCTCCTGCAAGTGGTCCTCACGGCAACGCCCCCAGTGAAGCCAAGGCGATTGGGAACCTCTATCCATGTCAGCTCACGGAAGAGACGGATCAGTCCCTGGTGGATCTCGCTAAGCAGTTGGTGAAGGCGTGGGGTGATCGCTCTCTCAGTGTGATCGAGCTGGAAGATCGGATTGCGACGGCAGCAGAGAAAGCCCCAACAGAGGATCCTGAGATTGCTCAGTTGCGTGCGGCAATCGCCCAGGTAAAAGGTGAATACGACGCCGTGGTGAAACAGGAGGAGATGGGGGTGCGCGAAGCAGGAGGTCTGCATGTGATCGGTACTGAGCGCCATGAATCACGCCGGGTTGATAACCAACTGCGCGGTCGTGCTGGTCGTCAAGGTGATCCTGGGAGCACGCGATTCTTCTTGTCGTTGGGAGACAACCTCCTGCGCATCTTTGGTGGTGAGCGCGTCGCTGGGTTGATGAATGCCTTCCGGGTGGAGGAAGATATGCCGATTGAATCGGGCATGCTCACCCGCTCTCTTGAGGGGGCGCAAAAGAAGGTGGAGACGTACTACTACGACATCCGTAAGCAGGTGTTTGAGTACGACGAGGTGATGAACAATCAGCGCAAAGCGGTGTACACCGAGCGCAGGCGGGTGCTTGATGGCCGTGAGCTGAAGAAGCAGGTGATTGGTTACGGGGAGCGCACGATGAATGAAATTGTTGAAGCCTATGTGAATCCAGACCTCCCTCCCGAGGAATGGGATGTTTCACAGCTTGTGAGCAAGGT
>NZ_JAKUHK010000086.1:0-7299 GCF_023630655.1 Synechococcus sp. MU1655
CCTGCTTCCTGCAGAAATACTCGTCATATCCATGCGATGGCCTGTATTCCTTGAACATCTCACTAACAGTTGTTGGGGGGTATCCAAAAACTGGAGTGCCTCTTGCTCAGGTGTTGTTTGTTACTGATTCCTGGATCGTTCCTTTAACTCAAGCTTGGCTTCTGCCTTTTGGTCGTATCGATCACGTATTGCTCGATTTGCGAGTGGACTATCTCGATCAAGCGGTGGGCGAACCTATGGAGATCAATGAGCGCAGTCAGGATCTCTGGGCGCAATAGTTGCGCGATCAGTTGTCAGAACTGCGCATATTGAACCGGACGATTCAGCGGACGTATTAGAGACCGCGGTACGTCAGTTGAATGGATGTTTTCTGGGCTTTTACCTTATGAGCTGGATACACACTCACACTGCGGCAATAGTTGAGCTGCACATTGGCTTGGTGTGCTGCGTCATTGTGTTGCTGGTAGGTGTGGCCCCGGTATAGAAGAGTGGTCATAAGAAGTTCCACGAAGCAAGCTCAGGTCCCCGTTCCATGGCCTGAGTCGAACTGCGCCTCGTAAGGGAGCGAGGTGAACGCTGCGTATCAGTTGATACGGCAAAAGTATTTGATTCTTGGCAAATCCTTGGCGCTTGCTTCGATACAAACTTATAAAAAAGTCTTGTTTTCTGTGTTGAACTGGTTCGTCAAGTCCGTCAGGATTTGACCCATGGCAATCCGGCCGCGGCGTTCAAGCGTTGCTCCGATGGTGGTCCACTGTTGCTTCAGTAGGGCAGGCCCATCGCGGCCTAGGGCGCCCACTACGTAGTCCTGGTCTTCAGCGATCCAGCGCTTCAGTGATTCTGCGCTGACCTCCCAGTGGCACTGCACTCCTGCGGCATGGTCGCCGATTCGGAAGAGTTGCTCCGGGCAGTGCAGAGATGAGCCCAGCAGGCTGGCCTCGACAGGTAGGCGAATACGGTCGCCATGCCAATGCAGAACGGGCTCGCTCACGTGGAGCCCCCGTAGCCAGGGATCGTCGTTCGGATCGATTACCCAGTGGATCGCACCGATGCCCACCTCCCGCAGCGGTTGGGGTGGTTCTCCAACCTGCAGCGGTTCAACGGTTCCTCCCGCTGCAACGGCCAGCAGTTGCGCGCCGAGGCAAATGCCGATGACCGGTTTCCTCTGTCGGTGCCATTCCACGAGCCAATCAAGTTCGTTTTGAAGCCAGGTCAGGTTGGACCGGTGGCGATCGTTCACCCCCATCGGCCCTCCCAGCACTAACGCGATTGTGTTTGGGCAGGTGCTGGGATCGGGGAGGGTATCGCCTCGGTTTGGTCGCAGGATTTTGATCGTCATTCCCCGCTCGATGGCGAGGGTGCCAATTAAGTCAGGTCCCTCGCGATCAACGTGCTGGATCACCAACAGGGTGGTGGTCACAGCAGCAGATAACGCTGGGCGAGGGGCAACTCCTCCGCTGGCTCGCAGGTTAGGAGCTCGCCATCGGCGAACACCTCATAGGTCTGTGGATCCACGCTCATGTTTGGTAGTGCAGAGTTGAGCTTCAGATCACTTTTGCCAACGTCACGCGTATTTTCTACGGCAATACAGGTGCGTTTCAGTCCAAGCTTGCTTTGGATGTTGTCGTTCATGGCCGCATCGCTCATGAAGGTGAGGCAACTGGGTGCAAGCGCTTTGCCGAAGGCAGCAAACATCGGTCTGCCGTGGACTGGACCAGGCGTGGGGATTGAGGCATTGGCATCCCCCATTTGGGCCCAGACGATTGACCCGCCTTTGATAACGAGTTGAGGTCGTATTCCAAAGAATCCTGGTTTCCAAAGCACGAGGTCGGCGAGTTTGCCTGTTTCCACGGAACCCACCTGACTGCTGATGCCATGGGCGATTGCCGGATTGATCGTCACTTTGGCGATGTAGCGCTTGAGGCGGTGGTTGTCGTTTCGGCTTGAGTCTTCTGGTAAGGCGCCGCGTTGAACCTTCATTTTGTGGGCTGTTTGGAAGGTGCGTGTGATCACCTCTCCCACGCGTCCCATTGCTTGGGAGTCGCTAGCGATGATCGAGAAGGCGCCGAGGTCGTGAAGGATATCCTCAGCAGCAATGGTTTCGCGGCGGATGCGTGATTCTGCAAAGGCCACGTCCTCTGGGATTTTTGGATCAAGGTGATGGCACACCATCAACATGTCGAGGTGTTCCTCGAGAGTGTTGCGGGTGTAGGGCCTGGTTGGGTTGGTGCTGCTTGGCAGCACGTTCGCTTCTCCGCAGATTTTGATGATGTCTGGCGCATGCCCGCCTCCGGCACCTTCGGTATGAAAGGTATGAATCGTGCGTCCCTTGATGGCTGCGATGGTGTCTTCCACGAAACCGGCTTCATTGAGCGTGTCGGTGTGGATGCAAACCTGCACATCCATGTGGTCAGCAACGGACAGACAGGCATCGATCGCGGCAGGTGTGGTGCCCCAATCCTCATGAAGCTTTAGTCCACAGGCTCCCGCTCGTACTTGTTCCTCCAAGGCTTCTGGAGTGCTGGCGTTTCCTTTACCGAAAAAGCCCAGGTTCACGGGAAGTCCTTCTGCTGCCTGCAGCATTCGGCTGATGTGAAATGCACCCGGGGTGCAGGTGGTTGCATTGGTTCCGGTGGCGGGTCCCGTGCCACCGCCCATGAGTGTGGTTACCCCGCTGGCCAGAGCTGTTTCAATCTGTTGGGGGCAGATGAAGTGAATGTGGGTGTCAATGCCACCTGCCGTGAGGATGTGTCCTTCACCGGCAATGGCCTCCGTGCCTGGCCCGATCACGATGCTGACGCCTCCCTGGATGTCGGGGTTCCCTGCCTTGCCGATGCCAACGATGCGGCCATCTTTGAGGCCGATATCGGCTTTGACGATGCCCCACCAATCAAGGATGAGGGCATTGGTGATCACGGTGTCAACGGCTCCTCCAGCCCGGGAGGTTTGAGATTGGCCCATGCCATCGCGAATCACCTTTCCGCCGCCAAACTTCACCTCATCGCCGTAGGTGGTGAAGTCCTTTTCCACTTCGAGGATGAGTTCGGTATCCGCTAAACGAATGCGGTCTCCAGTGGTTGGCCCATAGGTTTCGGCGTATGCCTGGCGGGAGATGCGATAGGGCATGAATCAGGCGTCGAGGGGTCCGTTGATGTTTCCGTTAAAACCGACCACGCGGCGTGCTCCAGAAAACGGGATCAAACTCACGTCGCGGTTGTCACCTGGCTCGAAGCGAATGGCCGTACCGGCTGGGATGTCAAGCCTTTGACCGCGTGCAGCGTCACGGTCAAAGATCAAGGCTGCATTGGCTTCTTGGAAATGGAAGTGGGATCCCACCTGCACGGGGCGGTCTCCGCTGTTGGCAACGGTGAGGGTCGTGACCTCTCTGTTGGCGTTGAGTTCAAGTTCGCCGGGTTCCGGTAACAATTCACCGGGGATGAGGGGTGCCATTAGAAGAAGCCTTAGCGAATGGGGTCATGCAGGGTCACGAGCTTGGTCCCATCGGGAAATACAGCCTCGATTTGGACTTCATCGACCAACTCTGGAATGCCCTCCATCACCTGGTCGCGGCTTAACCATGTGCTGCCTTCCTGCATGAGGTCGGCCACATTCTTCCCATCGCGTGCTCCTTCTAAAACCAAGAAACTGAGCCATGCCACAGCTTCAGGATGGTTGAGCTTGAGGCCGCGCTGGAGACGACGTTCTGCCAAGAGCGCAGCCGTGACGATCAGCAGCTTGTCTTTTTCTTGAGGGCTGAGGTGCATGGTGACCTTGCTCTCTTTTTAGTTTCTATCGCTCTGTAGCAGCGGAATGTTCAATGTGAACCCTTATGGCCTCAATGGATTTTCTTGTAAAGGCCAGACCCTGGGAATCTTTGGCGATGCCAGGTTTCGCGCTTGACGGGTGCGAGCCCAAATCCTGCTGAACCAGAAACGGGCATCTCGACTGGAGAAGCCGCTGTATCGGGCGATCAGTCCCTGAGGGAGTGCGCCGCAATGCATCTGTCCTTCGAGAGCCTTTCGATCTTGGCGAATGTCATCGAGGAGGTTGTTGATCTTGGTTGTTTGGAGAGGGAAGGGTGCAGCCCAAACCAAGGTGCCGAAGACAGGTTGTTGATTGAGTCCATGGAACCCCTTCAGCGCGTCGTCGCTGATTTCGAGTCTGTCAACAAGTTCCCAACGCCTTCCCTCAGACGTTTGGCGTTGGATTTGAACGTCTGATCTCCAGCATCCCTGTCCCAATGTTTCGTTTGCGGCAGTGCGTCCGAGACGCACAATTTCAGCGCTGAGAAAGGATCCATCCATGGGCAATGTGACGCTGAGGTTTTGTTCAAACAAAGCATCGGCATAGAGCACAAGTTCTTGCGGAAGCCATTCCAAATCACTATCCGCATCAAGCTCTGCCGAGACCTGTTGGCGGGCCCAAGTTCCCAGCGGATGGAGCTGGCTTCGACCTATGGATCCATAGATCTTTTGCGCGGCCACGCTTGTGAGTAAGCAGCGACTGTTTGGTCTTAAGCCGAGGTTGATGCTCAATTGGTCTCCCCCCACAAGGCCACCAGCGGTATGAAGCAGTGGCAGCTCGCAACGCCCGTTCTCGCCCCGTTCGGCCCGCATTAATTTCAAGGGGGCGGTGCAGCCCCCTTGAAATTGACTGCCACTGCTGCCCGCAACAAACTGCAGGTTGCAGGTGCCGTGCCATGGATCAAGTCGTTGCATCAACGCACGCTCGACGCCAACTCTCCTCAGCTCTGTAACAAGGACTACCAAATGATGGCGTGCTGTTTGGGCAGTCTTTGTGGCGTGATCTCTTTGGTTGTCTGAACCCTTGGATGTTGGCTTGACCGTGTTGGACCATCGCCTCTTGTCTGAAGAGCCGTGGCCGAACGGCTCCCTCGCTGTGATGGAGTTGCCGTTGAGCGCGGATCAGCGCACGGTGCTGCGTGGACGTCGTCGAACTGCTTGTGGTCGAGACGTGTTGTTGCAGCTGCCGCGCGAGCGAGCCTTGATGCCTGGTGATCGCCTCACCGATGCGCATGAGCAGGTGCATGTTTTGGTAACCGCTGCTCTTGAGGAGTTGTTGCGGGTGGAAGCAGCAACGCCGCTGGCATTGCTGGAGGCTGCCTATCACCTAGGGAATCGCCATGTGGCACTTGAGTTGCATGAGGATGAGCTGTTGTTACTGAATGACTCCGTACTCGAAACCATGCTTAAGGGTCGTGGATTGAAGCTGACACGGTGTTGTCGTTCATTCATGCCGGAAGGCGGTGCTTATATCGCCCATCAGCACGCATGACATCGCTTGCGTTATTGCAGTTGGTAAGCCCTGCTTTGCCTGTTGGTGCTTTTAGTTATTCCGAAGGTCTTGAAGTCTTGATCCAGGATGGTTCTTTGATCAACGAATTCGATCTTCAACAGTGGATTGAAGCTGAGCTTCAGAGGGGTGCATTGAGGTTGGAGGCTGCGGCGCTAACCCCGTTGCGTGTTCAGCTTCAAAGCTGGGAGGAAAAAAGGTTAGAAATGCCCAGTGACTTGATCAGTCTCGATGGGTGGTTGCTGGCTTTGAGGGAGTCGGCTGAGATGCGTGCTCAGCAAGGACAGATGGGTGGTTCTTTGCTGAAGTTGATGGCTGATCTTGGACATCCATTGCCTCAGCCATTGGTTTTGGCGTGGCCTGCGGCCTGGGCTTGGGCTGCCCTGTCGTGGAAGATTTCTGAGCTGGAGATGGTTGAGGGTTATCTCTATGGCTGGGTTGCAAATCAGCTCAGTGCGGCGGTCCGCTTGGTGCCGCTGGGTCCCACCACGGCCCAACGGATTCAGCAGCGACTGTTGCCGATGATTCGTGATCAGGCGAGTGTTTTAAAAGATCAAGATCCGCACGCGCTTTGGTGTGGTGGTGTTGGTGCAGGGCTCGCCCAGTTGGCTCATGCTGAGTTGTATTCACGTTTGTTCCGGAGCTGATGAGCAGCAAACTCAGGCTTGGAGTCGCCGGTCCGGTGGGCTCAGGCAAGACAGCACTCGTGGAAGCGCTTTGCAGGAGATTGCGTGATCGCCTGCAATTAGCAGTTGTGACCAATGACATCTACACGCAAGAGGATGCTCAATTCCTCACGCGCTCAGGTGCATTGGAGCCCGAGCGTATCCGTGGGGTTGAAACCGGGGGGTGCCCCCATACGGCGATACGAGAAGACTGCTCCATCAATCGAGCTGCTGTGAGTGAACTGGAGCATCAATTTCCTGGACTTGATCTGGTGATGGTTGAAAGCGGTGGAGACAATCTTGCGGCCAGTTTTAGTCCTGAACTTGTCGATCTTTGTATCTATGTAATTGATGTAGCGGCTGGAGACAAGATTCCTCGTAAAGGTGGACCTGGAATTACACGGTCTGATTTATTAGTCATTAACAAGATCGATCTGGCCTCTTTCGTTGGTGCTGACCTCGGAGTCATGGAACAGGACACATTAAGGATGCGGAGGAATCGACCCTGGTGCTTTACCAATCTTCGTACTGAAGAAGGACTTGATTGCGTGGAAGAATTTGTGTTGCAACAGCTACCAAATTGAAAAATATTTGGTTTCCTTATTAAAATAAAGTTCCTGTTGATACAGGAATATCTTTCTCTTGATCTGTACCTTGCAAACTCCGACGTTGAAGCGTCGTTTCTCTTGTTTTTGGTACTCATGAGCTCATCGTTGTCCAAGCGTCTATTTGCCGGCATCGCCGCAGCGTCGCTGGGTCTGTCTGTCACTGCTTGTGGTGGTGGCGGCAGTAGTGACAGTGCAGGTGGTGATTTCGATGGTGAAATCAAAGTTGGGATCCTTCACTCACTGAGTGGAACGATGGCAATCTCTGAGACAACTCTTAAGGAAACTGAGGAGATGGCTATTAAAGAGATTAATGAAGCAGGTGGAGTGAAAATCGATGATAAAAGCTACAAAATCACATATGTTTCAGAGGATGGGGCCTCTGATTGGCCGACATTTGCTGAAAAGTCTCAAAAGCTGATTGATGCTGACAAAGTAGCTGTTGTTTTTGGTGGCTGGACCTCTGCAAGTCGGAAAGCCATGCTGCCTGTATATGAAGCAAAAGATCATTTCCTGTTCTATCCAATCCAGTACGAGGGACAGGAATGCTCCAAAAACATTTTCTATACAGGTGCTGTCCCCAACCAGCAGGCAGAACCAGCGGTGGATTGGCTCTTTGACAAGTTCTCTGATAAATATGGCAAAAAAGTATATTTAGTTGGTTCAGACTATGTTTATCCACGTACAGCTAACACAATTATTAAGGAACAGGTCAA
>NZ_JAKUHK010000087.1:0-7194 GCF_023630655.1 Synechococcus sp. MU1655
AGACAGCAAGCATTCGGCGTCTTTGAAGGAGGCCGAATTTGATTTCAACCTGGGCTATGCGGTCACTGTTGTGACGGCCGTCTTCTTTGTGATTTTGGGTGCTTACACGATGTATGGCACCGGCGAGGGAATGTTTGCCGGCAGTGGGGTGTCTTTTGCTCAGAATCTCATTCGCCTGTACACCGAAGCCATGGGTGGCTGGGCTGCTTGGGTGATTGTGCCGGCGGCCTTTGCGGCGATGTTTAGTACAACGCTCACCTGTTTAGATGCCTATCCACGCAGTATTTCTGCGATCCAAGGTTTATTGCAGGGGTCTGATCGAGGGGATTTGGCTTCGGCTCCTCAGCAGCGTCGTTTGACCGTGTGGTTAGTGCTGCATTTATTGGCTGCCTTGGTGGCCTTGCTGTTTGCGTTCAGTGGGGGGATTGGAGTGAAAGATTTTGTCTTCGGTGCGATGACAGGAAGCTTTCTGACAGCTCCGTTATTTGCCTGGATGGCAATGGACACGATGAACAGTGACCTAGTGGCTGTGGAGCATCGCGATGGTCCAGCGATGCGAGTGCTCACCTGGTTTGGCCTGGCCTTTTTGACAGGCTTCAGCTTGCTGTTTCTCGGTTGGTGGGCTTTCGGCTGGGGTGCGTGAACAAGCAATGATCCTGTTCGATTCAATGGTTAAATCCACCACCAGTTGGAGAAAGCAGCGGCCTGTCCGCAGGCCTCATTGTTGTCATCCCACAGGGGCCAGATTCGAGCGTTGTGAATCATGAAACGCCGACCTTCTTGATTAATGCGAATCCCGCTATAGCCTCGGAAGCCGGCACTTTGATGGGCTTGCTGAAGAGCGTTGGCCCGTTCGTGTTGTTCACTCTCCTCAGCAGTCAGCCTGGAGGGCATGCCAACCATGGTGTGCCAACTGTGCCCCCAGATCCGTAGGGCAGTGCTGTTGACATAGGTCAGCAATGGATCAGCACGGTGATCATGAGCCAACACGGCAATTGGGCTCGCGAAAAGTTCTTGCGCTGCTGTGCGATGGAACGGGCCGCTTTGATCACACACCAGTAGGGGTTGAGCAAAGGCCCGTTGATAGGAGATCAGCAAGTCGTTGATTAACGCCTGGGTATCAGCTCTCAACCAGGGAGCGGAGGTCCTTGAAATCATGTCCGTCATGGCTTACTGCCCCGCTGCCATCGCCTCCAACATGGCTTGTTGCGCTAAGGCTTGTCCCTGTTCGCGCAGGTGCTGCAAGAAACGGGGCTTTGCCTCTGGGAAGCGGGGCTCTTCGGCTAGTGGTAATTCACCTGCTGCGTCAAGTCCGGTGTCTCCTTCCATCGCTGGGGTGATCACCACCAGGTCTCCGTCAAGGCCCGCGTCATAGCGCCACCAGAGCGTTGGATCGAGAACCGCGGGATGGGGAGGATTGAGTTCGCTGCTGCTGACTTCGATTGCAAGCGCTTCTGCGTTGTCGCTTTGGTTTGCGCTCTCAGCGATGGCCTGTAATGCCTGTTGACGATGCGCCGCCAGGTCTTCCAGCAATTTGGCTCGCGTGCGACCACGCAGCTGAAACAGCACAAACGGATCTTCGCTGAACCGTTCTCCCATCAAGAAATAAACAGCGCTGATGTGTTTACAAGGGTTGGCTTTGTCTGGACAGCTGCATTCGCTCCTCACCTCTTGAAGCTTGAAGGGAAACAGGCGGCGACCACTGGCCGCGAAGGCCCGTTCGATGTCGGCTGGCATGATCCCTGCCAAGAGTTGAGCGGACCAGCGTGCCTTCATGGTGAGCGCCTCCAGCACGTAGCGCCAGTCCTCATCTTTCAGAACATCGAGCCAGAGCTTCACTTTGTAGGGGTCTTTGTCTGTGCCTTGCACACGGGCATGCACCCGTCGTCCTTCGAAGCGAATGGAGGTCACGTGACCTTCTCGCGCGTAGGCCCAAGCCCGTTCCAAGCGCTTTTTGAAGCGGTAAGAATTGATGAGCTCCATCCACTGCTCAACCCACCAGGGTTGTTGAGACAGACCGTCGTCACTGATCGAGGTGTTGATTCCACCTGGTGGGGTGATGCTCATGCTTGGTTGTCCTCCAGGCTCACTAGCTCTTTGAGTTGTCCCATTTCAAGGCCTCCAAGCCAGTCTTCGCCGGAGCCAATGATGTCTTCCGCCAGTCTGGACTTCTCGCGGATCATGCGGTCAATTTTCTCCTCGACCGAGCCGCTGGTGATGAACTTATGCACCATGACCCGGTTCGTTTGGCCGATGCGATAGGCACGGTCCGTGGCTTGATTTTCAACGGCGGGGTTCCACCAACGGTCGATGTGAAAGACATGACTGGCGCGCGTGAGGTTGAGGCCGACTCCGCCAGCCTTGAGTGATAACAGGAAAAGCTGGGGCCCGCGCGGGTCCTCCTGAAAGCGATCGACCATCGCTTGCCGTTCACTTTTGCTGGTGCTGCCGCTGAGGAAGGGAACTTCGCTGCGCCAGCGTCGTTGCAAATAATCCTGGAGCAACTTGCCCCATTCCGCGAACTGGGTAAACAGCAAGGCTCGATCCCCCGCTTCTACGACCTCGTCCAAAATTTCTTCGAGACGTTGGAGCTTCACGGACCGTTTGAGGAAATCTTCGCTGGCGCCCTCCTCCTTGAGGGCAAGCGCAGGGTGGTTACAGATCTGCTTGAGCTTGGTGAGCAGCCCCAACACCTGACCATGACGTTTGCCACGTGGCGCGCGGGCAATGGCATCCAAGGTGTCTTCAACGGTTTTGGCATAAAGCGACTTCTGCTCTTTGCTCAGCCCAACCCACTCGCTCAATTCCACCTTCTCGGGGAGATCCGAGATGATCGCTTTGTCGGTTTTCAGTCGTCTGAGGATGAACGGTCCCACTCGGGCTTTGAGGTCGCGAAGGGAGGAGAGGTCTCCGTACCGCTCAATCGGCATTCGGTAGCGATGCCGGAAAAATTCCTCCTCTCCAAGCACCCTTGGGTTGAGGAAGTCCATCAAGGCCCAGAGCTCGCTGACGCGGTTTTCGACGGGTGTGCCGGTGAGTGCGATCCGAAAACGGCTGTTCTTTTTTGGGCGTGCCAGGTCACGGGCGGCTTGGCTTTGCTTCGCGGAGGGGTTCTTGATCGCCTGCGCTTCATCGATCACGAGACCTTGCCAATCGTGACTTTCGAGGAGTTCACTGTCGCGTTGCAACAGGCCATAGCTGGTAAGCACGAGATCAACGTCCTTCAGCGCCTTTTTCAGTGCTGCTGGGGTGCTGGGGCGTTTTGGACCGTAGTGCTCATGCACCTTGAGCTCGGGTGTGAACGCCGTTGCCTCTCGTTTCCAGTTCGTGAGTACGGATGTGGGTGCAATTAAAAGGACCGATCGCTTGAGCTCGTTTTCTGCTTTGAGGTGTTGCAGAAAAGCCAGCAGCTGGATGGTTTTGCCAAGGCCCATGTCATCGGCCAAGCAGGCGCCTTGGTCGAAGCGATGCAGGAAGGCAAGCCAGCCGAGACCTCGCTCTTGATAGGGCCTGAGTTGACCTGAAAAGCCCTCGGGAGCGGGGAGTGGGTCTGGCGCTTTCTGCTGGTGGTACTGCTCCAGCACGGCTTGCAGTCGCGGACCGGCATCAAATTGATGCACGGGCAGGCGCATCATCGTGTCGCCTTCGGTGGCGGTGAGCCGAAGCGCGTCATCGAGGCTCAGGTCTGGATTGGCGGCGCAAAAGCGCTCGGCATTTTTGAGGTCATTGGGGCGTAGTTCGATCCAAGCCCCTTTGTGACGGACCAGAGGGCTGCGCTTTCCAGCCAAGCGCTCAAGCTCTCGCAAGGTCAGCGTCACCCCGCCGATCATCAGCTCCCAGCTCCAGTCAAGGTTTTCACCGAGCGTGAAGCCTCGCGAACGCTCGGTGAGCTCTGCCTTGATAGCGAGGCCAAGCCGGCTAGCCAGCCCTCCAGAAAGGCTTGGTGGCAGGTCAACGCCAACGCCCACATCTCGCAGTTGTCGGGCTGCTGTGCGCACCAAAACAAACGCTTCAGCTGGCGTGAGCTGCATGCTCTCTGGCGTGGCGCTGTCCAGTCCGCGCTCGATCGGCTGGAATACGGTCAGGGCTCGCCCCATGCCCTCGAGCAAGACCTCGCTGGGGTGATCCACTTTGATTTCCCCAAGTTGGAGGCCGCTGGGGCCTGCAGCCCAGGCCGCTCCCGCGGGCAGCTTGAGGGTGGGATCTGCTTCCGCTTGCAGAAAGAAGCGCAGTGGCCAAAGGTCCTCATCGTCCGCTGGTGTTGCCAGCTCAAGGCAGGCGCGGGCCGCTGCCACATTGCCAGCGACCCCTTCACGCCAATGACTACTGGCGGTGGCTAGGCGTTCGGTTTCTTCATCACTGAGTTGGAGCTCACCTGTATCCGAGCTCAAGGCTTCCTCCCAGGCTCGTAGTAGGGGGTCCAAGCCGTCAGGGTCAGGGGTAAAGCCCTTGCGCAGCTGCGCGTCCATCAGGTCGGACAACAGCGTGGCAACCCGTAGTCGGCCGCTGCGAGGCCTGCAGCAAGCCACCGGATTCGCGGCGCGCATGGCTTCTGGTCTGAGCCTGGTGATTCGGTTGCTGCGTTTGCCCGTTGGTTCTCGCCAAGGCAGGGCACAGGTGGCAACGAGAGGAAGGCCTGAGGCCAAGTCTTCAAGGCGGCGCCGGTCTTCTTCCCGATTGAGAAGCGGTACCCAGCGGGCGCGATGGGGATAGCCCTCGCCCTTGCTCAGCTCCACTTGGGGGAGCCAGCGACTTCGGGCTACGAGGCTGAGGGACCAACGCTGCATGTGACTCCACCAGCGCAACTCATCAGCCAAATCAGGATGTCGTCCTGACAGAGGAAGTTTGGAGAGCCAGGCGGTGGCCGCCATGGGGTCAATCGCGAGCCCCTGAACCTGCCAAGGCCACCACTCTGTCTGCTTCGGGATCGGTTCTCCAGCTTGTAAGGGAAGGCCTGTCCAAACGGGCTCTTCAGTGCTGCTGGCCTCTGCTCCGCGTTTTTTTCGGGGCTTCACGCTGCGGCTCGGCAGGGTGAGGCATGCTGTGGCATCAATGATGCCGTCGGGTAAAAGATCCCGTTCCGTGAGCAAGGCCCGGAGATCGTCTGGGCTAAGGGTGAAGGGGTGAAGCGCAGGGGTTGTACTTGGGCCTGCAGGCTCGGCAACGCGCCAGGTGTCAGCCCACACCAAAAGGGCAGCTCGTCCAGAGCTGGTAGGAGTACGAATGGCCGGAAGCCAGGTGGCGTGCAGCAGGCTCATGGCCGCGACGCAGAAAACATGCGTTGGGTTCCGTAAAGCACGAGTGCACTGCCGATCAACGGCAGCCACCCAATGAGGAGATCCAACACCAATATTGCCAGGGCATCGGCCCCTGCCAAGGGGGAAGGTAAAGACATCCCAAGGCTTCGTAACCCACAGACCGCTCCAACGAGCCCAGCGCGTAGGTGGGAGTCGTTGGAGTCAACGCGCTCTAGGTGGAAGGCCAGAAGGCCATAAAACAATCCGCAGCCACAGGATCGCACCGCCATTTCGAGTCCAAATGGAAGGCTGAAAAGGCCTGCTGTCAGTCCAGCAAGGCAGGCCCAGCCAATGGATAGCCAGCGCAGTCGATGGCGGCTGTCGGTGGAAGGAGACGGTGCGACGACGGTGCGCGGCGGCTCAGGGGCGATCATGGCCTTTCGATCTGTTGTTGACGCGGAATTCGCCATGGCTGTTGCACGTTCGTCGCGATCCGCTGCTGCCACCCCCCGCACTGGTGCTGAGATTCGGGCAGCATTTCTGAGCTTCTACGAAGAGCGGGGCCACAAGGTGATGGCCAGCGCCTCCTTGATTCCTGAGGATCCCACGGTCTTGCTCACCATTGCGGGAATGTTGCCGTTTAAGCCAGTCTTCCTCGGGCAGCAGAAGCGGCCAGCGCCGCGGGCTACCAGTAGCCAAAAGTGCATTCGCACCAACGACATCGAGAACGTGGGCCGTACGGCGCGGCATCACACGTTTTTTGAAATGCTTGGCAACTTTTCCTTTGGCGACTACTTCAAGCAGCAGGCAATTGAGTGGGCCTGGGAGCTGAGTACGGATCTCTTTGGTATCGATCCCAAGCATCTGGTGGTGAGTGTCTTCCGTGAAGACGATGAGGCTGAACAGATTTGGCGTGATGTGGTGGGGGTGAACCCGAAGCGAATCATTCGCATGGACGAAGCCGACAACTTTTGGGCGTCTGGTCCGACCGGACCCTGTGGCCCCTGCTCGGAGATCTACTACGACTTCAAGCCCGAACTTGGTGATGAAGGAATCGATCTTGAGGACGACGAGCGCTTCATCGAGTTCTACAACTTGGTGTTTATGCAATACAACCGTGACGCTGAGGGCACCCTCACGCCGCTTGCTAATCGCAACATCGATACCGGCCTGGGACTGGAGCGCATGGCTCAGATCCTGCAGAAGGTTCCCAATAACTATGAAACAGACCTGATCTTTCCGCTGATTCAAACTGCCGCTGATCTTGCTGGGGTCGACTACCACCAGCTCGACGATGCAGGACAAACGTCTCTCAAGGTGATTGGTGACCACAGCCGTGCTGTGACGCAACTGATTTGTGATGGCGTTTCGGCCAGCAACTTGGGGCGGGGGTACATCCTGCGCCGTCTTTTACGCCGGGTGGTGCGTCACGGCCGTTTGTTGGGCATTCATCAACCTTTCCTTGTCACGATGGGACAAGCTTCGATCGCACTCCTACAGGACGCCCATCCGTCGGTGATTGAGCGACAGGAGGTGATCTTGGCCGAGCTTGAGAGGGAGGAGTCGCGCTTTTTGGAAACCTTGGAGCGTGGGGAGAAGCTGCTGGCAGAGGTGTTGGAGAGCAAGCCCAAGCAGATCAGTGGTGCCCAAGCATTTGAGCTCTATGACACCTATGGATTCCCCCTGGAGCTCACCCAGGAAATTGCCGAAGAGCAGGGTCTTGATGTTGATCTGGCCGGATTCGAGCAGGCGATGGAGCAACAGCGTCAGCGGGCCAAGGCCGCGGCGGTGAGTATTGATCTCACGCTGCAGGATGCAATCGACCAAGTGGCGGCTGATCTCAATGCCACGGCGTTTGAGGGATATGACCTGTTAGAGCAGAGCAGCAGCACCGTGCAGGCCTTATTGGTTAACGGTGAAGCCGCTACATCAGCTTCGGATGGCGATGTGGTTCAGG
>NZ_JAKUHK010000088.1:0-7191 GCF_023630655.1 Synechococcus sp. MU1655
GCTGTCTGCGCCGCCAAAACCGATGCTGAGCACCTATCGCGAGAACGCCAAGGAACGGGAAAATCAGGGCATCCCGCCGCTTCCTCTTGATGCCGCTCAGACCCAGGCCTTAACGGAACTTCTGCAGAAGCCACCAGCGGGGGAGGAGCAGACCTTGCTGCACCTCTTAAGTGAGCGCATTCCTCCCGGCGTCGATGAAGCGGCCTACGTCAAAGCAACCTGGTTGAGTGCCGTCGCCCAAGGCAACGCATCCAGCCCCTTGATAACCCCGTTGGAAGCGGTGCAACTACTCGGCACCATGGTTGGTGGGTACAACGTGGCTGCACTGATCGAACTGCTGAAGCATCCGGACGAGACGCTTGCAAGCTGTGCCGTTCAAGGGCTGAGCCGCACCCTCTTGGTCTACGACGCTTTCAATGACGTCATGGAGCTGGCCAGCAGCAACCGGTACGCCCAACAGGTGGTGGACAGCTGGGCTGCAGCGGAATGGTTTACCCAGCGAGATCCACTGGCCAAAGAGATCACCGTCAGCGTGTTCAAGGTGGACGGCGAAACCAACACCGACGACCTCTCACCAGCCACCCACGCGACCACACGTCCAGACATCCCCTTGCACGCCCTGGCGATGTTGGAAACCCGTGATCCAGAGGGACTCAACACGATCGAAACCCTCAAGAAGAAAGGACATCCCGTGGCCTATGTGGGTGATGTGGTCGGCACGGGAAGCTCTCGAAAAAGCGCCATCAACTCCGTGCTGTGGCATACCGGCAATGACATCCCCCACGTTCCCAACAAGCGCGCTGGCGGGGTGATCATTGGCGGCAAGATTGCGCCAATCTTTTTCAACACAGCGGAAGATTCAGGCGCCTTACCGATCGAGTGTGATGTCAGCGATCTGAACACAGGGGATCTGATCACGATTCGCCCTTACGCCGGCACGATCGAACGCGATGGCAGGGTGATCAGCCATTTTGAACTCAAGCCGAGCACGATCAGCGACGAAGTTCGTGCTGGTGGTCGCATCCCACTGATGATTGGCCGCGCGCTCACCGACAAGGTGCGCAGCCAACTTGGACTTCCCCCTTCTGAAACGTTCATCCGGCCTAGTGCTCCTGCAGACACTGGCAAAGGCTTCACCTTGGCTCAAAAAATGGTGGGCAAAGCCTGCGGTCTTCCAGGAGTCCGTCCAGGCACAAGCTGTGAACCACTGATGACCACCGTTGGCAGTCAAGACACCACCGGGCCGATGACCCGGGACGAAATGAAGGAGTTGGCCTGCCTTGGCTTTTCCGCCGATTTGGTGATGCAGAGCTTCTGCCATACAGCCGCTTACCCCAAACCAGTAGACCTGCAGACCCAGAAAGATCTACCTGATTTCTTTGCCCAACGCGGCGGTGTCGCCCTTCGCCCCGGTGACGGCATCATCCACAGCTGGCTCAATCGCATGCTCTTGCCCGACACCGTGGGCACAGGGGGTGACAGCCACACCCGGTTCCCCCTGGGGATTTCTTTCCCAGGAGGTTCCGGGGTTGTGGCCTTTGCTGCCGCCATCGGCGCCATGCCCCTCGACATGCCCGAATCGGTCTTGGTGCGGTTCAGTGGCTCTCTTCAGTCGGGGGTCACACTCCGCGATGTCGTGAATGCGATCCCCTGGGTTGCGATCCAAAAGGGCCTGCTCACCGTGGAAAAAGCCAACAAGAAAAACGTCTTCAATGGCCGAATCATGGAAATTGAAGGGTTGCCAGATCTCAAGCTGGAGCAGGCCTTCGAGCTCACGGACGCCTCGGCCGAACGCTCTTGCGCAGGCTGCACCATCAAACTCTCCGAAAGCACAGTGAGTGAATATCTGAGCAGCAATGTGGCACTGCTCAAAAACATGATTGCGCGCGGCTACAGCGATGCCCGCACCCTGGCGCGACGGATCAAGGTGATGGAGGACTGGTTGGCCAACCCCCAACTCCTCGAAGCGGATGACGACGCTCAATACGCCGAAGTGATTGAGATCAATCTGGATGAACTCACCGAGCCCGTTCTCGCCTGCCCGAACGATCCCGACAACGTGAAACTGCTTAGCGAAGTGGCTGGGGAAGCCGTTCAGGAGGTGTTCATCGGCTCTTGCATGACCAACATTGGCCACTACCGAGCGGCGGCCAAAGTGCTCGAAGAGGCCGGCGACATCGCCGCCAGGCTTTGGGTTTGCCCGCCCACGCGCATGGACGAGGACATGCTCAAGCAAGAGGGCTACTACGCCACGTTTGAAGCAGCCGGCAGCCGCATGGAAATGCCAGGCTGTTCGCTTTGTATGGGAAATCAAGCCCGGGTCGGGGACAACACCACGGTGTTCTCCACCAGCACCCGCAACTTCAACAACCGTCTTGGCAAAGGCGCACAGGTCTTCCTGGGAAGCGCCGAATTAGCAGCTGTCTGTGCCCTGCTCGGGCGCATCCCTACACCCGAGGAGTACCAGAGGATCGCCGCTGAAAAGATTGACCCACTCTCCGCAGAGCTCTACCGCTATCTCAACTTCGACCAAATCGATCACTTCGTTGAACAAGGTCGGGTGCTGAGTGCTTCAGAACAAGCGGAGGTCATGGCCGGCGCCTGACTCGCTTCCGCTTAAAACCATGTCTGCAGCTAGCGAGCTAAAAGAAAAACAAGATCCATCCGGTTCGAGTCGGAGCATTCGCCGGCTGCTTGAACGCCGCTGGCTGGTTGTTGTGCTCGCCTTGATGTTCACGGGCCTTGGCGCAGCCCTTACAGGGGTGTTGTTCAAGGGAGGCATCAAAGTTTTAGGTGGCTGGCGCCTGGAACTTCTGGCAGACCTTCCCGCTTGGGCCGTTCTGCCTGGCTTAGGTGCAACAGGTGGTTTGGTGTCTGGATTGCTGGTCTCTCGGCTGGCACCATCAGCAGGTGGATCCGGAATCACCCACATCATGGGATTCCTGAACCATCGGGCCGTTCCGATGGGTCTCAAGGTGGGCTTGGTCAAATTGGTTGCGGGAATCGTCGCCATCGGCAGTGGCTTCCCCCTCGGGCCGGAAGGTCCCGCCGTTCAGATGGGGGGATCGGTGGCCTGGCAACTGGCGCGTTGGCTAAGAGCACCTGCGGCATTCCGTCGCGTAATCGTTGCCGCGGGCGGTGGAGCAGGGATTGCGGCCGTGTTTCATGCTCCTATTGGCGGATTTTTCTACGCCATTGAGGAATTACTGCACTCCGTAAGACCAGTCGTAATGCTGCTGGTGATCGTCACCACCTTTTTGGCAGATGCCTGGGCGGATGTATTGGGGTTAACGGGTTTAAGCACGGGTGGTAGCGGGCTGAACACTGGCCTTGGCTTTCAGCTGGAGAAGGAATACGAACCACTGGTGAGGTTTTTGCCCATCGATCTGGGATACCTGATCGGACTGGGCGTTGTTGTGGGTGTGTTGGCCGAGCTGTATTGCCGCTATGTCATCGCCATGCAGAAACAGGGGCATCGGTGGTTCGGCGACCGCCTCGTTCTGCGGATGGTGATCAGCGGAGCACTGCTGGGTGGGGTGTATTCATGCCTCCCCTCAGAATTTCACAACCTCGAGGGCTTACAGAACCTCATCGGTGATGGGAAAGCTGATATTCCAATGGCGCTAGGCACCTTTGTGGTGCTGTTTTTCAGTACGGGATTAGCAGCAGCATCCGGTGCACCCGGAGGCTTGTTTTTCCCAATGTTGACCCTGGGCGGTGCGATAGGCCTCGCCTGTGGGATTTGGGTGGAAGCTCTCACCGGCCACGTCCCCAGCACCTATGTCTTTGCAGGGATGGGAGCATTCGTGGCCAGTTGTTCTCGCACACCAATCACGGCCATGTTTTTGGCCTTCGCTCTCACCAAGGATTTGCTGGTCTTAAAACCAATTCTGGTGGCCTGTTTAGCGAGTTTTCTGATCGCACGCCTGTTTGATCACCGCTCGATCTACGAACGGCAGATGGGGCTTGAGTTGCTGGAGGAAGATCACCTCCAAGCAGAAAACGAACGTCGGAGAAAACGAACGTCGGAGAAGCCTAGGCCTTCACAATGAATGGGAAGGCTCGACGCGACGCCAAGCCTTTCAAGCACCAAAGCCCGAAACATCAGAACCAAGCAACGATGACTGAAGATTGAGCTGGCAATGACAGTGCATCAAATAGCAGATCAAGACGGTTTATTGAGAAGCAGCAGTGATTAAAAGCACTTAACCACTAAGACACCAAAGCAGAATGCAGAAAAACACTTACTAAGAAAGGTTAATTCAAATCTAAAAAAAACAGAAGTGTCGTACCTACACCGATCTAGAGTTTGTTAACAACAGCATTGATCCCCGATGGATCGCGCAGTTACCTGGCTAGATGAGCTACTCAATCTTTCTTTAGTAGCAAAGAATACATTCAGAAAAAGGTCTCTTCAAAAGGGACTATCCGAAACCTCAAAATCCCCATGGCAGCCAGAAGGAACCAATTCGCTCGCTTTTGAGAAAACCCCTGAGAACTATGCGTTTGCCAATAAAGCAAATAGATCGATTGAAATTACTAACAAAAACGAAATCTCGTTATCATCATCTCCTCACACCATCCTAAGCAATTCGTCTAAGAAAGAAGGCTGTCGAACGCGAAGTAATGAGCACTCTAGTGTCAACAGTTTCACTGACTCAGGCGCATCCTTTAACCCTTCATGTTCACAAGTAAATCTGTTGAGTGAGGGCAGCAATGTCTTAAAGGCATTCGCGCCGCATGAATGGGAAGCTCAATTCGCCGAAGGGCTTTCTTACCACCACCGACGACGACGGCTCCAATTCAGGACTCCAATCCCCGCGAGCAACAAGAAGAAGCTTGAACGAGACAAAGCAGATTGGTTTCAACCAATCAATTACTGCACTTTAAGTCAAGAATGCATCCCTCATCTTTACAAGGTCTCAGGCATATGCGACAACAGGACTCAATTGTTGGATTAACAGTCACGCCTGTACCACTTCAACACTTAACAAAAAAACCTTAGCAAGTCCAACAGTCAATCAATTGCCAAAGCTGAACCCAAGGCAAAACCCATGAATTCTTCTCAAAACTTTTTAGCTGCGGCTCTCGAGCTCATCAAAAAAACTAGGCGTTCAAGAACTTCAATCCCAGAAGAATGGCTGAGTTATTCGGGAGAAAATGAGCATAAATCAAGAGCAAGCGAATTAGCAGAAGAAGCGAATTCACTTGAACCCTCAAGCAGTACGCCACTGAACAGAAAAATAATACCTTTGCCGAGCAATGCAAGCAAAGAAATTATCCCCAAAGCCACCTCAATTTCAATCCAGAAAATACCTTACACACAAGCTAAGCAGACATTGCCGAGCAAAGACTTTACTTTAAGCAGCGACTCAAATTCGATCGCGCCTCAAAGAGACCCAACTGATACTTATTATTACGTACAATGGGGCCTTGAAGACACAGAGCCTGGAAGCAATGCAAATGCAGCATGGGATCTTGGAATAACCGGCTCACTTTCAAACGTCATTGGGGTAATAGACACTGGAATAGACTACAAACACCCTGACCTATACTTAAACATTTGGCTCAACCCGGGCGAAATCCCAGATGGAGTTGTTGATAGCAATAATGATGGAATAATCACATTTCATGACCTAAATCACAGCAGCAACTTATCATTTGCTTGGGATCTTGATCCAATAGGAAGCTATGGATATGGCTATGTCGATGCAGGAGATCTGCTTAGCAACAACATCTGGATTGACGGCATTGACAATGAAAGCAACGGATATATAGATGATTTAATCGGATGGGACTTTGCTAATAATGACAATGACCCTTTTGACGACGATAGTCACGGCACTCATGTTGCCGGAACCATTGGCGCTCTTTCAGACAATCAGTTAGGAGTTGCTGGCGTCAATTGGGATATTCGATTAACATCTCTAAAGTTTCTTGGTCCCAATGGAGGTTCTACATCGGATGCAATCGACGCCATTAACTATTTCACCGATGCCGCCAGCAGGTATGATTCAATAAACACAAATAACGGCAATGCTCGCTATTTAGCGACCAACAACTCTTGGGGAGGAGGCTCGTACAACCAATCCCTTGATTCAGCCATACAAAGGGGAGCAGAACAAGGAGTCATCTTTGTGGCTGCGGCTGGCAATAGCGCAAGAAACAACGACATTATTGCAACTTATCCAGCAAACTATGAAGCAATTTACAATAATATTGATCATGTTATCTCAGTCGCTTCGATTGATGAAAATGGGAGCCCTTCATCATTCACAAACTATGGACCAAGGGCCACTGTAGATATTGCAGCACCAGGGGGGAGAATTGGCTCAACATCCCCCAATGACGGATATATATATCTCTCAGGAACCTCGATGGCCGCTCCGCATGTATCCGGAGCACTAGGACTTCTTGCAAGCAAAAATTCAGAGGCTACCAGCTCAGAACTGATCCAAGCTCTCTATTCTGGCGCAGATCAGGACAATAATTTACGCGAAACATCAATTAATGGCAAACGCTTAAATATAACTAGCTCACTAGAAGTATTGCCTAAAGATAACGACATAGCACCGCCCACCATTTCCATCTCCTCCAGTTCTTCTTCTGTAGAAGTCGGCAGTACTGCTCTCATCTCTTTTACTCTCTCAGAAGAGTCCTCTGATTTCACAGCCGCTGATATCTCCGTTTCCAACGGTTCCATCTCAGAGTTCTCTGGTTCTGGTTCCTCATACACAGCTGTTTTTTCTCCTGACAGTACCGGCGCAACACAAGCATCCATCTCCGTTGCAAGTAATTCCTTCTCCGATGCCTCTGGCAACTTCAATCAAGACGGTAATGAAACCAATAATTCACTCACTTTCTCTATTACTCCGCCGCCTGATAACACGCCGCCCACCATTTCCATCTCCTCCAGTTCTTCTTCTGTAGAAGTCGGCAGTACTGCTCTCATCTCTTTTACTCTCTCAGAAGAGTCCTCTGATTTCACAGCCGCTGATATCTCCGTTTCCAACGGTTCCATCTCAGAGTTCTCTGGTTCTGGTTCCTCATACACAGCTGTTTTTTCTCCTGACAGTACCGGCGCAACACAAGCATCCATCTCCGTTGCAAGTAATTCCTTCTCCGATGCCTCTGGCAACTTCAATCAAGACGGTAATGAAACCAATAATTCACTCACTTTCTCTATTACTC
>NZ_JAKUHK010000089.1:0-7084 GCF_023630655.1 Synechococcus sp. MU1655
GTGATCGGCGATCCGATTTATGCAACGCCTGGGTTGAGCGCTTCTTTGGATCGTCTGCACCTGCATGCGCTTGGCTTGAGCTTTTCTGACCCATTCAGCGGTGAACGCATTCGGGTTCGCTCTCCCCTGCCATGGCCCTAGGAGGTGCTTAGGCGCTAAAGCTGCGTTTCGCTGGGATTGGGTAGGGAATCCGTCGGTGCCTCATGCGCCTCCAGACGCGCACAAAAGCATGCATCACCAGATCAACTTCGGCGCGACTGAGACTGCTTTGACTGAGTTGTCCGTCGGATAGGCGCGCTTCCACGATGCGCTTCACCGTGGTTTGCGCCTCTCTGTCGCTGGTGTCGGGGGGGAGTGATCGCAACGCGGCCTCACAGCCATCAGCCAGCATCAAGATTCCGGTTTCTTTCGAGCGAGGAGTGGGGCCTCGATAGCGGAATAAGTGTTCTGAAACCGTTGGATCCTTTTGCTTGGCTTGATGCAGGAAAAAGCCCATGCGCAAGGTGCCTTGATGCTCCGGAATGAAATCCGCGATCGGCCGCGGCAAGCGGTAGCGCCGGGCCAGTTTTAGGCCTTCGTCCACATGGGCTTGGAGAACTCCGGCACTCGCGACCGGGTCGTTCAATTTGGTGTGTGGATTCTCTTCACCGGTGGTTTGATTTTCAATGAACCAGTTCGGGGCATGGAGTTTGCCCACATCGTGATAGAGGGATCCTGTTTTGATCAGATCCACATCGGCTCCGATGGCACGAGCTCCCTCTTCTGCCAACCCACAGATCATCAGCGTGTGCTCAAACGTTCCAGGTGCTTCTGATGACAACCGGCGTAGCAGCGGGCGCTCTTGATCGGCCAGTTCCATCAAACGGGCCCGCGTGAGCAGTCCGAATGAGCTTTCCAGAAGCGGAATCAGCAGGATCGTGAGCATCATCAGCAGACCCATCAGTAGGGCTTCTGATGCAAGTTCTCCGGCATCGGGTCTGAGCCGTGTCCAGGACAGGTTCACGGCTTCAAAGGGTTGACGCAGCACCACCATTTCGGCGACTAACGCACCCAGTGGCAGCAACACGGCCAGTTGCAATAACTGCGCTCGGCTGCGTAATCGTCCGGCTTGAATGGCGGCGATCGCAGCCACGGCAGCCGTGATCAGCAGCCGGCCTTCGCCCAATCCACTCACAGGAGTCGGCCAAAGCAAACAGCTCACCGCCATCCATGCCAGGCCACTGGTCGTTCCGAGGCCTTGAGCTAAAAGCAGAGTGGGTGGCACGATCACCGCCAGTGGGCTCACCGCTGCACCAAACCAAATCTTGCTGAATTGGCTGATCAATAGCAGGCCGATTGCCAGAAACCCATGGGAGGCCTCAAGGCAGGGCCTTTCCCGTTTCATCACAAGCAGCATCACTCCGCAACTCGCGAGAGCTTCGGTGAAACGCAACAACCAGATCCCCAGCTTGGGACTGCGATTGATCAGCCCAAAGAAATCGAGCACGTCATAGGCCTGGGAGCTAATCGGTTCGCCTTTGCGGGTAATTAGATCGCCAGCTTTGACTTCGATGGTTGGAATCCCCTGCTTCGTGATCAGTTCTTCGATCAGTCTTTGACTGCGCAGGGGATCGGTCTGAAGGTTGCTAGCTCCTTGAAGCGTCGTTGTGGCGATCTTGCTGCCGAGGGTTCTGGCTGGAGCGTCCTCAGCTCCCAGAGCTTCGAGTTGCAGTGAGGAAGCCTTTTGGAGCTGTTCAATCGCCAGCGTGTTCACAAGCCCTTGACTGAGCATCCGATCGACAGCCCTGCGGATCGCCATGTCCCAGTTTTTGCGATCGTTTTGCGAGCGTTTTTCCAGCCAAAATTGCTCGTCTGTGGTCAGATTGACGGGGCCAATTCGGTCGACGTTCTGGCTTCTCGCGACGCGTTCCAATTCGGCGAGATGACGTTCAAGTCTGAGCTTGAGGAGTCTTGATTGCTGCTCATCCACCACCTGCACAAAGGTGTTGGGCATCAAGCTGGATCGTCTTTGTTCAAGCGCTTCGCTATCCACCACCCGCGCTGCCTTCGGAGCAATCGAATCGGATGGTGCTGGAATTCCAGGTCGTAAGTCGGGTTCCACCAGCCAAGGCCAGCTGGAGACCAGGGCTACGGCAATGCAAAAGAAAAGCAATCCGGCCTTTTGAAGGCGGTTCCAACGCAGCACAGGGCGTCGCGGTGACTCACTCCGCAACCAGCTTCTCCAGAGCTGGGCCAGAGGATGAGATCGGAACACAGCTGTTGATTACTGATACAGACGCTAGCCCCACTGAGGAAGCATGCTGGGGTGAGTGTCAACAGACCTCGATGGCTCTCAGGCTGGATGGCAAGCAGCTCGCCGCGCAGCTTGAAGTGCGGTTGCAGCAGCAGATTCAAAAAGGAATTGCATCAGCAGGGCGTTCACCAGGCCTGGCTGTGCTCCGAATTGGTGACGATCCCGCCAGTGCGGTCTACGTGCGCAACAAGGAGAAGGCCTGTGCTCGCATCGGGGTGGAGAGCTTCGGTTCCCATCTCCCGGCTCATGCCTCGCAGCAGGAGGTGTTAAAAGCCATTCGCGAACTCAATGCTGATGAGCGGGTGGATGGAATTCTGCTCCAGCTGCCGCTGCCGGAGGGCTTGGATGAGACCCCGCTGCTGGCTGAAATCGACCCGAACAAAGATGCTGATGGATTGCATACCCTGAATCTCGGGCGCCTGTTGAAGGGTGAACAGGGGCCACGAAGTTGCACACCCGCAGGCGTGATGGTGATGCTCCAAGATCAGGGCATCGATCCCGCGGGCAAGCGGGCCGTCGTGGTGGGCCGCAGCATCTTGGTGGGTCAGCCGATGGCCCTCATGCTTCAGGCGGCGAATGCCACGGTCACGGTGGCCCATTCGCGCACGCCCCATCTGGAATCGATCACCCGTCAGGCTGAGATTCTTGTGGTGGCTGCAGGTCGGCCTGAAATGATCGGTGCAGATCACATCACGCCGGGTTGTGTTGTGGTGGATGTCGGCATTCATCGCCGCCCTGAAGGCGGGCTTTGCGGAGATGTGCGTGCTGATGAGTTGGAGCCCGTCGCCGCTGCTCTCTCTCCTGTCCCTGGAGGGGTTGGCCCCATGACGGTCACGATGTTGCTGGTCAACACTGTGGTGGCCTGGTGTCGACGCCATCAGGTTGCAATGGAATTGTCTGATTTGGTGGTTTGAACCCCTCGGCCTGAGAGACTTGCATCAGCACTGCGCTCACCATGTCCGCTGCGGCCACTAGCCCCGAAAGCGTGCCCTCCTCCGGTGAGCGCCCCTCTACGTTTGACTTTGCGGCTTACCTAAAGCTCTCCCGCGATCGCGTGGAGATCGCCCTGGATGCCTCGATGGGACCTGAGCGTCCTGAATCCTTGCGTGATGCGATGCGCTACTCCCTGCTGGCAGGGGGGAAGCGGTTGCGCCCGATTTTGTGCCTGGCTGCTTGTGAATTAGTCGGGGGATCGTCCGAACTGGCCATGCCAACGGCGGTGGCTCTGGAAATGATCCACACCATGTCGTTGATTCACGACGACTTGCCGGCCATGGACAACGATGACCTGCGCAGGGGGCGTCCCACAAACCACAAGGTGTATGGCGATGCGATGGCCATCCTTGCCGGTGATGCCATGCTCAGCCGCGCTTTTGAAATGGTGGCTGTGCGCAGTGCCAACGTTCCTGCAGATCGCTTGCTGCGGGTTGTTGGGGAGTTAGCTCTTGTCTCGGGTGCTCCCGGCTTGGTCGGAGGTCAGGTTGTTGATCTTGAGTCCGAGGGCCAAGCCGTTGATCTCGAGACCCTTGAGTACATCCACCTCCACAAGACTGCGGCTTTGCTGCGTGCCTGTGTGGTGACAGGAGCTCTGATCGGAGGAGCGAATGATGAGCAATTGCAGGCGATGCGCACCTATGCCAATGGCATTGGGTTGGCCTTCCAGATCATTGACGACATCCTCGACGTCACCGCCAGCAGCGAAGTGCTCGGTAAAACGGCCGGGAAGGATCTGCTAGCCGATAAAACGACCTATCCCAAGCTTTTGGGACTTGATGCTTCGCGGGAGAAAGCGTTGCAGTTGGTGCGGGAGTCCAAGGCCGCGCTTGAACCTTGGCGTGATAAGGCGGCGCCCTTGTTGGCTCTCGCCGATTACGTGGCAAGTCGGGATTGTTGACCATGGCGATTGCAACGATGGCTTCAAGCGTTGGTTCACCCGTGTTTTCAACAGTGATCTCGACCCTGCCTATGCCTGCTCAGATTTTCGATAATGCTGTGCTCGCCTGGGGATTGGCGGCCTGCGGCTTGGCACAGTTATCCAAGCTGTTCCTGGAATTGCTGCTACATCAGCGCTGGAGGCCGGCGGTGCTGTTTGAGACCGGAGGGATGCCCTCGAGTCACTCGGCATTAGTGACTGGTAGCGCCGCTGGAGTGGGCTGGCAGATGGGTTTTGATCAGCCTGCGTTTGCGCTGGCTGCCACGGTTGCTTTTGTGGTGATGTACGACGCCAGTGGGGTGCGCCGGGCGGCAGGATTCACGGCGGCTCGCCTCAACGAACTTCCTGATTCGCTCTGGCCCAACCCCCCGGAGAAGCCACTGAAAGAACGGCTTGGTCACACCCGCACGGAGGTCTTAGTGGGCAGTCTGCTGGGACCTTTGATCGCACTCCCAGGACTCTTTTTTGTGGGCTCGCCTCTGCATTTGGCCCAAACGTTTGGTTTGTTTAGCGGGTGAGCAGGCAGAAGCCCTCTGAGGCCATCCTCACCGACGATCAGCAGACGGCAGCTGCCTTGTTCGAGCGGTGGCTTTCAAGCGAAGACCCAGGAATTCCGTTTGTGCTGAGCGGTTATGCCGGTAGTGGCAAAACTTTCCTCTCCATGCGTTTGTTGCGCCAAGTGGAAGCCACAGGGCTGTGTTGGACCGTTGTCGCTCCCACCCATAAAGCCGTTGGTGTGTTGCGCCACGCCCTTGATTTAGAGGGGCTTCACCCCACTTGGTATCCCTCCACCATCCATCGACTGTTGAGGCTCAAGTTGCGTCGCCAAGGGGATCGGGAGGTGTGCGAATCCACTGAACAAACGGCGGCCTCGTTGGAACATCTCGGCCTGGTCCTGGTCGATGAATCCTCCATGGTTGATAGCTCGCTGTTGTCGGTCGCCCTGCAGTGCGCTCATCCGTTCAAAACCAGGCTTGTGTTTGTTGGCGATCCGGCCCAGCTTCCCCCCGTGGGAGAAGCGGATAGCCCTGTGTTCTCCATGGACCGCGCGATCACTGCGTCGCTCAAGCAAGTGGTTCGTCATCAAGGTCCTGTGCTGCAGCTGGCGAGCTGCTTACGCGATGGACGCTTGCCCTGTGAGCTGCCGCCATTAATGCCTCCGCTGCGCAGTGAATTGGGTCAGGTGGGTGTGCTCAATCGCTCGGCTTGGCTGATCCAGGCTCAAGATGGCCTGCGTCGTGCTGCGGCCTGTGACAACCCTGATGCAGCACGCATTCTTTGCTACACCAATCGCACCCTGGATGCACTGGTGCCCCATGCACGACGAGCCATTCATGGTGAGATGGCCGACCAGATGGACGTTCTTCCAGGCGAAGTCCTGATCAGCCGTACGGCGGTGATGGCTCCTGCCTCACGCGATGGGGCAGAAACAGGGGAAGAACCTGATCTGGTGCTGGGCTCGAATCGGGAAGTGGTGGTGGAGGACGTCACCACGGAACGTTGTGACCTCGCTGAATTTGGGTTTGCGGGGGAGACGCAGATGGCATTCGCTGGATTCGAGGCCCCTGTCATCGATACCGTGACGGCGAAGGTCCGTAGTGGAGAGTTAGAACTCAGTTTGCGCTTGCAGCCGCCTTCCGGGAGTGCTGCACGGCAGCGCCTTGATCGGGTCCTTCAGGGTCTACGCACGCAGGCCAGGGATGCGGGAAAGAGAGGCGGGAGGCCGCTTTGGCGCCGGTATTTTTTGATCCGTGATGCTTTTGCCTCGTTGGGTCCTGCCGCCGTGCTCACGGTTCATCGCAGTCAAGGCAGCAGTTTTGGAGAGGTGTTTGTTGCTGATGACGTGTTCTGGCCGCAGGACCTTGTTCTGCGACGGCAGTTGGCTTATGTCGCTGTCAGTCGGGCCCAAGAGGCGGTCTGGATGGCAGGAAGGTCATCATCAGTCAAAGCGGTGGAACGCTGGACGCGGGCGCTGAAGAATGAAGAACAACAATGAAATGTTGGTTCTCATCTGTCGAACAACAAAAATGAGGAAGAGCAAAGCGAGTGAGTGGCTACAACATCATTTGTAATTGGGAGGGATGGATCAAGGGCTTGTTCATCTGCTATCTTGTGCCTGAGCTGATGCATGTTTATAGCTCGTGAAAGTATCAAGATGCCAGAACAAGTCTGATCTAAAGCATTGTCACGTCTCTTGGTCACCTCTGTATTGCCCCGAGCTTAAAGTGTTGGCTGATTTCAATAAATTCATCGATCAAAAGGGTTGTCAAGACTGGATTCTTTCTACAGTCTTAACTGATTCAAGGCTCTCATCTGAAAATCTTTTCGCAAGTGTTAAGTCAACGAAGGTGCTCGCTCTTGAGGTGATCTCTCAGTCACGATAGAGATCATTCTTTGGCGAGCTTTCGGTCTTCGTGATTCACGGCAAGGATTGTGTGTAATGAATGGATTGGGATTGATGTTTGTGTCTTGATTGAGTTATGGGTAAGAATGGGTTATTGAGCTCACTATTGATTGGGCTTGGACCTTTGTTGTGATTGCCTTAATCGCTGGAATGGTTGGAGCTGTTGTGTAGAAAACAATTCAAGTTATCAAGGAGGGATTTGGAATAAGTATTAATGCTTGGGTATATTGAATGTCTGTCTCTCTCTATCCTCCAAAATAGTCCCAGGTTCAAGATGCTTTGTGATGCACGTTGTCACACAAACTCCATCCTTGAGACCGCAACTAGTAACGCATTCAAGATAGGCATCAATGGCATCCCATCGTTCGCTGATGGATTTGCAGGTGTGTTCATTTTTGAATGCTCTCATTTTTTATTCCCAAGTGGGAATTGATTACAATGATTTTTATTTGTT
>NZ_JAKUHK010000090.1:0-7075 GCF_023630655.1 Synechococcus sp. MU1655
GGGGATCAATTGAGGATTACTTGCGAGTTGCTCAGCCTGAAACGCAAGCGTTTTGGCAAAGTGAAAGCGGAGGCCACGGTGGATGGACAGCTTGTCTGTTCTGGTGATCTGATGTTTTCTCTGGTGGATTGATCGTGATGAGTGAGGAGCTCTCCACATCAGTGATTACTGACGATCGCCCTGCCCAGGTTCATCCGATGGCGGTGGTTGATCCCAGAGCAGAACTCGCCCATGGAGTTGTGGTCGGTCCTGGAGCGGTGATCGGCCCTGAGGTGAGTATTGGGGCTAACACCTGGATCGGTCCGCACGTGGTACTCGATGGTCTGCTGCGCATTGGTGCGCACAATCGCATTTACCCCGGCGCTTGTTTGGGGCAAGAACCTCAGGATTTGAAATACAAAGGCGCTCCAACGGAGGTTGTGATTGGTGATCACAACACCATTCGTGAATGCGTCACGATTAATCGCGCCACTGATGAAGGAGAGCAAACTCGGATCGGTGACAACAACTTGCTCATGGCTTATTGCCACCTTGGGCATAACTGTTTGCTGGGTAACAACATTGTGATGTCGAATGGCATCCAAGTAGCAGGCCATGTGCTGATTGAAGATCGCGCTGTAATTGGTGGTTGTTTAGGAATTCACCAATTCGTCCACATCGGTGGTATGGCCATGGTTGGCGGCATGACTCGTGTGGATCGTGATGTTCCTCCCTACTGTCTCGTTGAAGGTCATCCAGGCCGGGTCCGGGGGCTTAATCGTGTGGGCTTGAGGCGTCAGGGCCTGCACCGCCTCGAGGGGGGCCAGGAATTCAAACAGCTTCAGGACATTTGGTCGTTGCTCTATCGCTCCAATCACGTCATTGCCGACGGCTTAAACCTTGCGAGGCAGCAGGCCTTGCTGCCTGCCGCGAATCATCTCTGCACGTTTTTGGAGGGTTCCTTGTCGACAGGTCGACGGGGCCCTATGCCTCCTCCATCTAGTCGCTGATGGTGCGTCTGCTCATCAGCACCGGCGAGGTGTCAGGAGATTTGCAGGGAAGCCTTCTAATTCAGGCTCTTTGGCGTGTTGCGAAGCGTCGTGGACTGGATTTAGAAGTTCTTGCTCTCGGGGGTGAGCGGATGAAGGCCGCCGGAGCTGAGTTGCTGGCGGACACCTCTCCGATGGGAGCGATCGGTTTGTGGGAAGCCCTTCCTTTGGTGGTTCCCACGATTCGATTGCAAGCCAGGGTGGATCGGGTATTGAAGGAGCGTCCACCCGATGGGGTGGTGTTAATCGATTACATGGGCGCCAACGTGCGCTTGGGCCACAGCCTCAGAGGCCGACTGCCGGATGTGCCAATCACTTATTACATCGCCCCCCAGGAATGGGCTTGGCGCATTGGGGAAGGAGGCACCAAAAGTTTGCTGCAGTTCACAGATCGCATCCTGGCGATTTTCCCTGAAGAAGCTGAGTTTTATTCCGGTCGAGGCGCTGAGGTCACCTGGGTGGGGCATCCCCTTCTGGACATGGTTCCGGTTTCATCCGATCGCCAGGCTGCTCGGTGTGCGTTGGGTTTGCCCTTGGACGGAGCTCTCTTGCTCTTGATGCCTGCATCGCGGCCTCAGGAACTGCGTTATCTCATGCCTGAATTGGTGCAGGCTGCTGCCACCCTTCAGGCGCGTGACCCATCTCTGAATGTGATGGTGCCTGCCGGATTGGAGCGCTTTGAGGAGCCTCTGCAACAGGCCCTGGATCAAGCGGGGGTTCGCGGGACCGTCATCCCTGCCGACCAGGCGGATGCCATGAAGCCCCACCTGTTTGCAGCGGCCGATTTGGCACTGGGTAAATCGGGAACCGTGAATTTGGAATTGGCGTTGCAGGGTGTACCGCAAGTGGTTGGCTATCGAGTCAGCCGTGTCACTGCTTGGGTGGCACGGAGAATTCTCCGCTTTCACGTGGATCACATCTCGCCGGTCAATCTTCTGCTCAAAGAGAGACTGGTGCCGGAGCTGTTGCAGGAGGATTTCAACGCCGATCAGTTAGTTGCATTGGCCATTCCGCTGTTGAACAACCAATCGGTTCGGCAAAGGGTTTTGGATGGGTATCAGCGCTTACGTGACACCCTTGGTGAACCGGGTGTGACCGACCGTGCGGCGGAAGCCATCCTTGACCAGATCAAACAGCCCTCTTGACCTCATGCGTGCATTAATCCCACTGGTTTTGACCAGCATGATGTTGTTGAGTCCGATGTCAGCTATGGCAGCTGTCCAGGATGCTGTCCTTGCTGGTGGCTGCTTTTGGTGCCTTGAGCATGATTTAGAGGATGTTGAAGGTGTGATCTCGGTTGAAAGTGGGTACAGCGGTGGCCATGTGGAGAACCCCACTTATCAACAAGTAAGTAGTGAAAAAAGTGGGCATCAAGAGGTGGTACGTGTTCGATTTGACTCCGATAAAATCAGTTATGCCAATCTTTTGCAGCATTATTGGCGAAACATTGATCCTCTTGATGGGAAAGGCCAGTTTTGTGATCGAGGTGACTCGTATCGGCCAGTTATTTTCACTTCTAGAGACAAGCAGGCCACCGCTGCTCAGGCAAGTGCTGCCTCTGCTGCAAGTGAATTAGGGGTGTCAAGATCCAAGATAAAAGTGCAGATTCGTGATTCAGTTCGGTTCTGGCCTGCAGAGGATTATCACCAAAATTACGCTAAAAATAATCAGCTTCGCTATCGCTACTACCGATTTAGTTGTGGGCGCGATCGCCGCCTTGATGCTGTGTGGGGGGAGCGCGCAAGATCAGGTACAGCGTGGGTGAATCAAGCGCAGCCATAATCCATTTCCGAAATCTGAAGAAAATCTGTAATTTGAATATTGGTTTTTTTCAGGCGTTTCTCAGTAAAGATGCGGGTTTTCCCCTCTCGACGCTCCCAGATTTTGTCCTTACCATTGGTCCAAGATTTGTGGAGGGGGCTGTATGTATCTGCTGACGATCAAGGATGGTCTGGTGACGCGTCACGTGGGTCCTTATCCGTCTCCGAAGCTTGCTTCCGATGATTTGGATCGAGTGCTTGCAAGTTGTTCTGAGCGGGCTCGCTGGCAGATTCATGCGCTTGAGTGCCCACGTGCCATGACTGCGGTTGCGTCCTAATCGGCTTGTCGGCCTGGATAACCGCTGAGAAGACCGCTTTCGATCATTAAGCCGATGCCTGCATTAATACAGATCAGGCTGAGGGCTCCATACCAGAACCAAGGCCCACGGTCCTGTCCAAGCATCTGAATAATGCGTCGACTGATAGCTTCCCCAAAGAGGCAGAGTCCTACAGGTAAAAGCAGAACGCCAAGTTGAGCTCGCAGGTACCAGCGCAAGGGTCTGGAAGCCATTCGTTTTGGTTGTCGCACAGTCTTTGAAAAACCTAGTTCTCGGCCTGATGTGTTTGCGCGCACACCCAATTCACCAAGGTGCGCACTCCGTAGCCAGTGGCTCCAGCAGGATCCATACCTCTCCCCTTGTCGCTCCACACCGTGCCCGCGATGTCGATGTGCGCCCATGGAATGGAGCCCTTAACAAACTCCTTGAGGAATAAAGCGGCTGTAATCGAGCCTCCTGGCCGGGGACCTGTGTTTTTTAAATCCGCAAGGAGTGATTTGAGGCCCTTGCGATAAGCCTGGTGCATTGGCATCCGCCAGAGCCCCTCACCTGCATCTTTTGCTGCTCCTTTTAAGGAGTTGGAAAGTGAGTCGTCTTCAGTCCAAAGTCCAGCAATCTCGTCGCCAAGGGCAATCACGCAGGCACCGGTCAATGTGGCCAGGTCCACGATGGCATCGGGTTCAAGTTCGGATGCATACACCAAGGCATCCGCGAGGGTCAGCCGTCCTTCCGCATCCGTGTTGTTGATTTCAATTGTGGTGCCGTTAGACGCGGTGACGATGTCACCTGGATGCACGGCAGAGCCGTTGATCATGTTTTCGCATGACGCCACCAGCATGTGCACTTCAATCCCCTTGGGGCGGAGCTCAGCGATTGAGCGCATCGCGCCAAGCACAGCGGCACTGCCTCCCATATCGAATTTCATCATGTCGATCTGCGCAGCGCCCACTTTCAGGTTGTAACCACCGGAATCAAAGGTGAGCCCCTTGCCGACCAAGACCACCCGTTTTGTGGCAGGACCGGAAGGGCGGTAAGTGAGATGGATGAACTTGGGATCCATGTCTGAGCCTTGGCAGACTGAAAGGAATGACCCCATTCCCCTCGCTTCACAGTCGCTCCGCTCAAGCACCTTCAAGTCCAAGCCATGCTCGCGCGCCATCTGAGCAGCGCTTTCGGCAAGGGCTGATGGAGTAACACTGTTGGGAGGTGCTGCAACGAGCTCTCTTGCGAGTTCTACCCCTGCGCAAATGGGGTGCACCGCTTCGAGGGCGCTGTTGAGGGTATTGGGGAGGGGGCCGAGCAGTTCAAGTTGCTCGGGGTGAATGCTGGGCTCGGGTTGACTGCGGAAACGTTGATCGCTGAAGAGCGCAAGCCTCACCGCTTGCGCTGCAACGGTCACCGCTTCTGCAGGATCAACGGCGTTCCATGGCAGTAACAACCCAAGACTGCCCGTCTGGTCCTTGCTCGCTCGGGCCGCCGCAGCGCCCGCCTCTCGAAAGCTATTGACATCAAGTGCTTCAAGAGGCCCCAGGCCTATGAGTACGAGGGAGATGCACTTGGGGTTCAGGAGTTGAAGTCTCGCACTCTCTCCTTTTTTCCCTTGGAACTTCCGCTGTTCCAACCAGTTGCCAAGGGAGATGGAAAAGCGTTCCTCCATCGCAGGTATCCAGCCATTGGGATCACCCTCTGCAATGCCTAGGGCCAACACGGTTCCCGACCAGGCCTCTGGTTGGGCCGAAGAGAGGGAGATCTGCATGGAGATTGGGCGCGTGAACCGATGCTACGAGGCACCCTCAATCGGCATGGAACGGCGTGGACCAACGCTCACGGGTCTCCTTGTTAAAAGGCGGTTGCCAGAGACGAATCAAGGTTTGTTCCAGCCGTCGTCGAGGACGGGTTTCCTGCGGGACATCGGCCCAGAAACGGATGCTTGTGCTGCAGCACAAGCCTGTGCTCATGCAGGCCTCTTGGTAACTCGCCAAGTAAGCCTTGCAGTCGTGCTCGCCTTTCCAGCGCCGATCCGCCGCCTTTGTTTCTCCGATGTAGAGAAGAATCGGGTGTTCGAGTTCTTTCGGCCGATCCATCACGAGATAGATGGCAGCCCCTCGGTGGGGACTGTTGGGCCAGCGCCAGAAGCTCAAAGGTAAGGGCCTGAGCTGCAGGGGCTGGAAGCTACTCAGCGGATTGGTGTTGTCACTGGCAAACAGGTGCTGTTGTTCTGCGTGTTGATTCCGATGCCCGAACTGAGCAGAAAACAGAGGTGCTTGGAACTGATGAACTCGCTCTTGCCAGTCCTGTAATAGCTCTGAGCTCAGGGGCAGGGAACGTTCGATCAGACCACTGGACTCTGCCAATGGTTGCTCAAATAGGTTGCCCTGCCCAGGGGGAGTGGCCATGGGGTTATTAGCTCCTTGGAGGGAGGCTGGGGCCTGATGGCCGTGCCCCAAAGCTCACGCGGCCAATCAGCTGTTCCACAGCATCAGGCGGTAAACAGACGCGTTCCTGAAGATCAGCGAGATGCTCAAACGGTTTCCGCCGCCGCTCCTCGATCAAACGTTGGAGGCGGGGTTTTGGCCAGTTGAGAGTCTGCTCTAACAAGGTGGGTGCCGCGGCATTGAGATCCAGTGGAGGCTGTTCAGGCAGCACTGGAGTATCCCCATGCCAGCGAAACACCAGGTGAGGCGTCCACAGTCCTATGAGATCAGCGGGAAGGTTGAGCAAGAGCGCGAGATCATCCAGCTGGCTGAATTGCACCCCACCCCGTTGCAGTCGCATCAGCACATCCACCATGTGTTCACTGCAACCAGGCAGTTTTTGCCATTGTTCAGGCGTCGCCCGATTGACATCCAGGGTCCAGGTATCCGCTGCGTTAGGGGTCTCCCTCGGCTTTGGTTTCGCTCGGACAGGGTCTGGAGGGAGATCGCCGGTGGCCTGCAAGAGCTTGCGAGCCAGGGGGTCAAGCCAGTGCTGGCGCGACATTGCTTTAGGGACTTTCTTCTTGGCCAGGACCATACCGAGCCCAAGCCTGTGGTGTTAGGGGGTCCAGCGCGGAGGCGAGGTTGGGATGTCGATCAGTCCCTGTTGAAAGGCAACCACCACGGCATGGGTGCGGTTGTTGGCTTGCAACTTACGCAGAAGGCTGCCGATGTGGGATTTCACCGTGTCGATCGAGACCACAAGACTGTCTGCGATCTCCTGATTGCTCATTCCTTTGCAAAGTCCACGCAGCACGTCCTCTTCCTTCAAGCTCAGTTCGGGAGGAATGGAGCCAGAGGCTGTGCGTGCCAGTCGACCGTGGCGGAGAACGTCTGCGATCACTGAATCGTGATAGGTGCCATCGGATTCCATTGCGGTTAGGGCTGCAGTGACGCCTCCCATCCCGACATTCTGATGCGAGCACAATCCATCACAGGGCGCGTCGATCGCCTGGAGGATGGTCCGCAGAATTGGACGCTGAACGAGTAGCAACGCTTTCAAAGTGGGCTTGTTTTGTTTGGCGCGCCGAATGAGGCTTGGACCATTGCCACCCTCGAGCTGGTCTGTGCAGATCAAGAGATTGACATCATCCGTTTGCAACCTCTGAAGACAGTCCTCTTCCGTGGTGGCGGCAGCAACCAGGTGCCCAAGGTCTTGAAACCAGCCCATCCAACTGGCTAATAACACGCGATCGCCACTGGCAATCGCTGTGCGACTAGTGCGCAGAAGACTGTGCCCCTGTTTGCTGCGCGTCTGAAGTCTGGGGATCTGGGAGGTGAGATCCACGCCATTCTGAAACTCTCTTCATGTTGACTTTGGTGAGGGGGCGTGGATCCGCACTGTGAGGGATTCCGCGAATTGTTCAAAATATGGATGACTCTTTTTCAAGACCATGGCCTTCTTCGATTCCGAAATCGTGCAGGAGGAGGCCAAGCATCTTTTTGGCGACTATCAGCAGTTGATGCAGTTGGGG
>NZ_JAKUHK010000091.1:0-6993 GCF_023630655.1 Synechococcus sp. MU1655
TGATCTCGAGGCGAGGCGTCGCGGGAGCAGCCTTTATTTAGCGAAAGGCAATCTGCCAATGTTTCCAGAATGCCTGTCGACGGGGCCTTTCAGTTTGCGAGCACGAACGCGAACGGCTGCCTGGAGCATCTGGGCGGAACTCACATCCGAAGGAGAACTCGGAGATCACGGAATCCAACGGAGCTGGGTCCAACCCACCTACCGACTCAGCTACGACGATGCCGATGAGTTGATCGAATTGGCACCCCCAGAAGACACCGACCTAGCGGAATTGGATGCGCTCCTCAGCCTCAGGCGTGAGTGCCGAGTCCGCGATGGAGCCTTGCTCATGGATCTTCCAGAAGGGCGAATTCGGTGTCGAGATGGTCAGCCTTCTCTGGAGGTCAGTGAACCTGGTAGATCAAGACAGATGGTGGCCGAAGCGATGATCTTGGCGGGTGCGGCGGTTGCCAGATTTGCGGAAGTTCATGACCTCGCCTTGCCGTTTCGCAGCCAGCTGACCGCTGACCTCCCCACCAGCTCCGAATTGGAGGCGCTCCCCGATGGAGCCGTACGATTTGCCGCCATCAAGCGCTGTCTCAGTCGTGGACTGATGGGAACCCAACCCGCAGCCCACTTCAGTTTGGGACTGGCCGCCTATGCCCAGGCCACATCGCCCATCCGTCGCTATGGCGATCTCGTTGTGCAGCGGCAATTGCAAGCTCAACTCAATGGCGAGGAAGCTCTGAATCGCGATGCCATGCAACTGCTGATCACCGACTTTGATGCAGCGGTGCGTGAAGGCATTGGGATCTCCCGGGAAGACCAACGCCACTGGCAGCAGGTTTGGTTTGAACACCACCGTAAGGAGCAATGGGCTGCTCAGTTCTTGCGCTGGTTGAGACCTCAAGATCAGCTTGGATTGGTGCGAATCGACGACCTAGCCATGGATGTGGCTGCGGATTGTCCAAGAGATTCAGAACCGGGCGAAGACATGCTGATCAACGTGCACCATGTGGACTCGGCACGAGATCAACTCAGACTTGTGGCCACGGCTCATTGACTGTCCCCGGAGTCATGCAGGCTGATACCCCGTAACCAAGGCCCCCAGGGGTTGGCGACGGCGCGTAACTCAACGGCTTTAGGACGTTCCTGATCCGCAAGCCAATCGCTCAGCTCAGGCTCCAGGGTGATCAAGGGCCAACGTCGACCACCCACCAGTTCCAGTTCGTATCCACCGTGGTGATCAGGCACCAGTGTTCCTGACCAAACGCCCTGTTGAGGCTGGGGAGGAGGAGAGATCGAAACCTTCTCCTCTGGACCTAGCCAACAACCATTCGGGCCCAGTAGCTCAGGGTTGTTCAGACAAGCGCGCTGCCTTTGTTGCCAATGGGGATGGTGCCAAGGGGTGTCCCAAAGCGGAACAAGTCCGGAAGGAGCCGTGGGCTCCTCGATTAAGAGCTCTTGAACAAGCCGAACCGGAAGAGATGCGAGGGGATGTCGGAGCCGAATCGACAGGGCCGCAGCAGCTCCAGCAGCCTGTCCCACATTGAAAATCAGTGGTTGGAGCCTTGTGGCCCCATTGGCCATGTGGCTCGTACTAAAACCCTTGTCAGCAACTAACAGGTTGTCGACATCAGCACTCACCAGCGCTTGATACGGGATGCAGAAGGGAGTCCCTGACCAACGACCACCCCAGCGACAGCTTTTTGGGGTTAATGGCCAATCAGGTCCTGGATAGTGATGGTCGTTGGCGTAATTACCAACAGCAATTGATTGCAGCTCACCGGCGTCATTCAAAGGAAGTGCAGCGATGGATTGACCGGTCGTCTGAGGCAGCAGCTCCTGTTCAATCACTGTCCGGAGTCCAATCATCCGGCGCCCCTCCCGCCAGTAGGGCATGGCCGCCAACCAGGGAGCCAGGCTTCCAGACTTCTGAGGGAACCCATGGCCAAAGGCCAACCAACCTTCGCTTGCTTCTGAAAGGGCCTCAACAAATTGAAGACTGTGGGCTTGCATCTCCCGAAACAGCTCTGCTTCCCTTTGAGGATCTCCACGAAATGCAGGCTCCAACCCCCGGTGCCAGTCATTGCCGTGCAACGGCCAATTGAGCATCACCAGTCCGCCAGGCAGGCGGCCATACGTGATGGTTCGTTCCAGGCCGAAGGCCTCGCAAGCCCGCTCAAACGGCGCTGGTAACACCGGCTGATCAGTGAGAAGAATGTTGGAGGAAGCATCGGGCTCCAAACGATCGCTCTGCAGCTGACCCATCACCACCCAGGTGGGGGACTGCACAGGCTGCTCTCGAAAAAAATCTTCTGTCTTAAGGCGCTGCTCGCTGGGAGCGCTCGGCTCCCCCCACACCTCCTCAGCCTCCCACCCAAAACGAAAGGGTGCCTCAGCCAAAGGCAATAAATCTCCGCGATCACTTCCGTCGATCACCAGATCGCAGACAATGCGGTGAACATCACTGGAGCGTTGAATCAGCACTGCTTGGACCGAAGATCCAGAGCGTTCCACATCCAGCAACTGACAATCCGCCCACCACTGAAGATTCGGGAGTGCCTGCACCCAGTTTTGAAGAATCGCCTCAGCCGTCGTAGGCCGATAACCAAAGCAGCTCACCCAGTTCTGATCGAGACCTTCAGGCTCGGCTTGATACAAAGCCCTCAGGAAGGCACCCCACAAACCGGTCTGCCAGGGGGCAAGTTCATTGCCATCAGGGCAACACACACCCGCCGTACTGACCATTCCCCCAAGCCATCGACCTGGAGTGAGAAGAAGCGTGTCTGCCCCGGACCGAGCAGCCTGAACTGCAGCAGCAACGCCTCCGGTCCCACCACCCCAAACCAATACTGGGATGTGGCAAGTTTGCGCTGTCATGCCTGAGCGGAATCGAGACAGCTAATCCGCAATTGTTCATCCACTGAAAGATGACCAAGGCAACGAAACCGCAGCGCCACAAGCTGCTCATACAAAGGGTTGTTTTTGCACATCGGTGGAATGTGGACCAGCTTGCGGCCAAACAAAATGATGTCGCGCTCAAACGGGCACTGAGAAGGAATCAGGTGAACGATGAAGGAGGAAATCCTCTCGTCACAGGGATCCAGATCATCCAGCCAATTCTTCAGGGGATCTAAAGGCTTCCATGGCTGAGTCACCCCACTGGAGCAAGGAACCAAGCTGCTGATTAATTCGCTGTTCAGGCCAAGCGCCTCGGCCCAGATCTGAAGTAAGTCAAGTTCCACTTGGCTGAGATGGCCATCAGCCAAAGCAACCACCACAGCAGACCTCAGGAATTGCTCCGCTTTGTTGGGGTCCAAGGAAAAAAGTCGTCTGATGTCTTCCGGATCAGGGGCCTGCCAAAGATTCCAATCAAAGTCTTGAACTGGACAATCGTTATTGAGCTGCTCAGCGAGCTGCCGCTGTTCCTCAGGTTCGAAGTCTCCATCAACTAGGGCCAACTGGTGCAACGCCGCAAGCCAAGTGGACCTCGCTTCATCTTCGAACGCAACGTTGAGAATCGGCATGGCGGAGCGAAGGGGGGTCGTTAGGATCCAAGGCCGGAAGGGGACCACCCCGAGACGACCATGATTTATACCCTTACAACCCCGCTTTATTACGTCAACGACAAACCACACTTAGGAAGCACCTACACCACCATTGCTTGTGATGCACTGGCCCGCTTTCAAAGGCTGGAAGGCCATGAAGTGGTGTTCGTGACTGGCGTTGATGAACACGGTCAAAAGATCCAACGCACAGCTGCTGATCAGGGAATTAGTCCAATTGATCACTGCAATCGGATCACAGCCAGGTACGAAAAAGCTTGGAAGGAATGGGACATCAGCAACGATCGATTTGTCCGAACCACCTCACCACGCCATTTGCCGCTGGTCCAACAGTTTTTCCAACGCTGTGAAGAGGCAGGAGATATCAGAAGTGGACGACAAACCGGTTGGTATTGCGTTGGTTGCGAGGAATTCAAGGATGATCCCGCCGAAGCAGTTAACCCAACGTGTTCGATCCACCAGAAACCATTGGAGTGGAGAGATGAGGAAAACCTTTTCTTTTGTTTGTCGCACTTCCAAGACAAAATTGAGAAGCTAATCGAGCAGTCCGACTTCATTGCACCAGCGAGTCGTCGCAACGAGATTCAAAATTTTGTAGCAGGTGGATTGCGCGACTTTTCCATCTCAAGGGTCAATGTGGATTGGGGATTACCAGTACCAGGGCATCAAGGCCATACCTTTTATGTCTGGTTCGATGCCTTACTCGGCTACCTCACAGCTCTATTAGACGATGGTGGGACTATTGAGCTTGATCGCTTAAATGCTGTTGGCTGGCCAGCGAATCAACACGTGATTGGCAAAGACATCTTGCGTTTCCATGCTGTGTATTGGCCAGCAATGTTGATGTCAGCAGGTTTAGCTTTACCCAAAAAAGTATTTGGTCATGGTTTTTTAACCAGAGAAGGTCAAAAAATGGGCAAGTCGATTGGCAACGTGCTTGACCCAGAATTACTTTTAAATCGCTGCGGCACAGATGCCGTTCGCTGGTATCTCTTACGCGATATTCAATTTGGAGACGATGGTGATTTCCAACAGCAGCGTTTTGTCGATCTCGTCAACAATGACCTCGCCAATACCATTGGCAATTTGCTCAATCGAACCTCATCGATGTCTCGTAAATGGTTTAACGAGTCCACTCCCACTGTTACGTCCAAAGACAGCGATCAACATGCGTTACGCCAGTCCGCAGAAACAGCAATTGCTTCGGTGCGCGAGGCCATGCCATCCATGGCCTTTCAGAAAGCGGCTGAGGCCATTCTTCACCTAGCGATTCAAGCGAACGGATACCTTAATGACCAAGCACCTTGGAGCAAAATGAAGAAGGGTGGTCAAGAAGCTCAGGTCGCGGTCGACTTATACGGAGTTCTAGAGAGCGCTCGACTTGTGGGATGGCTACTCCAACCTCTCGTTCCTGATTTGAGTGAGAGGATTTTGTCCCAGCTCAACCAACCTTCAGCGACTAACTGGACCGGAGAACTGGTATGGGGACGTCTCGAATCTGGCCATCCCCTACCCCAGCCCCAGCCAGTGATGCAACGACTGGAACTCGAAGAAGCACTGTGACCTTGGCTCAGCAATTCACCATCAACAGGTTGCTGAAAAGCGCAACCTTGATGACTCCAGTGATTCTTAGTGCCCTCATGCTGGGATGCACCTCATCCACAGACAATCGCGCGGGAACTGATGCACCCCTGCCATTTGTGTTTCGCAAGTTGGAGCTTGAACAAAAAAAATCGAGTGGAGATATCGACTGGAAACTCTCGAGCCCCGAAGCTCGCTATGAACTGTCACGCAGATTAGTGAGAGCTAAGCAACCCATTGGAATTCTCTACAACAAGAACAAACCATCGTTTAAAATTAGAGCTGAGTTTGCGGTAGTCATCAATGATGGTGAACAGATAATTCTCGAAGGCGATGTTCAGCTACAGCAAATCAATGGTCAAAAGCTATTAGTTAAAGGTGAAATATTGCGTTGGATTCCAGAACTCTCTCGCCTGGTGATGGAAGAAAAGCCAAGAGCTTTTGATGCTCGTTCGAGAATCACCGCAACCATTGCCATTCTTCAGCAAGACACCAATGACCTAACTCTCAACGGTCCTGTTCAACTCGATCGCTGGCAAGACAAGCTCGCACTCACGATGAAGCCAGATACGGTTATCCGAACAGGAAAGGCGCTGTGGAACCTAGAAAACGGCGCGCTCAAAGCGGATGGACCAGTTCTGGGTCAACGTCGCGATCAAGAGGGCGTTGTCTTAGAGCAGCTCGAGGGACGTGAATTGATCGGCAATACCCAGAAAGGCGTCATCACGGTGAAATCTCCTGTGACCGTCACCATGCCTAGAAGCAAAGGCCTGTTACTGGCCAAAGACACCAGCTGGAATTTCCGTCAACAAACCCTGAGAAGTAACGACTCATTTGAGGGGTTGATCAATGAAATCCAGATCAATGGTGAACGTTTCAGCGCTGAACTCGATCAAAATACTGTGATCATCCCTGAGGGCTGCCGCATCAAACAACCAGGCGAACGGTTACGCGCGCGGAAATGCCGATGGAATTGGCAAACAGACGAAGTTTTAGCGACTGGAAACGTTCGGGTAGAACGGGATGACAACAATCAAATTACAGAGGCACAAACGCTCAGAGGATCTGTAGGAGAGAAAGGATCACTGAGTTTCTCAGCTCCAGGCAACAAGGTACGTTCCGAACTCACGATTGAGGAAAAGACGAATCGTCAGGATCAATCAGAAGAGCGTTCTCAAGCTCCAGTGTTGTTTTAAGCCTTTCAGCCCAACCCATCAGCCACCGTTCATCGGATCGACTGAAACATCGCTCCGACCAGCCACCAATCACAACCCAGCCACTGTCTCCAAGTGGTTGCACCATCACGGAAGGCAAGCCGGGCAAAACGGGGTCAAACTCAGCTTTACCCGGATAGAGGGCTGTTTTCACGAGCGAAACAAGTTCTTGCTTTTGGAGGGAGCGTCGACAAATTTGGCCCGGTTCAAAATCACCAGTTCCTAAAAGGCCACGTCGAAGCAGAACGGAACCCTTCCAAAAGACAAGAATCGTGGCGGCGGAGGTCGCTGTAAGGAATTGATGGCTACCCCACGCCATTTCAGCTCGTACCGCATCGGTCAAGTTGGAAGAGAGCACAAAACCCTGCTCACCTTCCAGTTCAACCGCATCCGGACTGCGCGGGGAGGCCCGGGTCCAGAGTATGGAAACAAGCATCAAACCAACTCCCGCCATCCCGGCAAGAACATCGGCTCGCTCCAGACTTGGAGTGATGGTTTCAGCAGTGCTGGCATTCAGGATCGAAAGCCCCAAAACAAGCACGCCTGCGAGCAAACACCATTGGGCGGATCTCAACATATTTTGCAACTCATGAGCAGTCAGATCGATGCACTCTTGCTGAAATAGAAGCATTCCCCCAACGCTGATGACT
>NZ_JAKUHK010000092.1:0-6973 GCF_023630655.1 Synechococcus sp. MU1655
TCCGCGTGAAACACCAAAAGGTTGCCAGCGAATCCTCCCAACACCGCACGCACAGCATTGGGCGCCATCGGATCAAACCGCGGATGCTGCAAGAGAGAGGTGACACGTTGCAAACCATCTGCGCGAGGCGTCGACGCTTCCAAAGCAAACCAACTGTCAAAGATCACTGGCTTCTCTTGCCAACGGTCGTGGAATTGGCGCAACGCTTCCTCTCGTTCTGGGCAATCCAAAGGCTGTAGCGCCCTCAGAGCTGCGCGAGCCAAGGTCATTGAAGGACCACTCACAGCAGTCACAGCAGCGGCGCGCACCGTTGAATCACCGGCTGCGGCTAGCCAGGCCCAGATCAAACCGGTGAGTTGTCTCTGTCCCTGCCCTTCGGGCCAAGCCAAGTCAAGATCGGCCGCCACACCATTCAGCCGCTCGCGCAGCAGTGGCGCCAAAGATTGACTCAATTGCTCGCGGAGCTCGCAAGCCGCTCGATAGAGAGCTGGCGGATCAGCCTCCTGCTGGAGGGCTTCCAACTCAGGGCCACCAGGGAATGCCATCAAAGTGGAAAGCACCGCAGGATCCTGTTCTCCATCTGGGGCCAGGAGCACGGTCAACGCCTCCAGCATCTGGTGTTCCAGATCGGCATTCGGGCTTCCAGATGCCCGAGCCAGCAACACCCTTCTCCACAGTTGTTGTCCCGCATCCCAACGGGCGAAAGGATCGTTATCACAAGCCAAAAGGGTGAACAGCTCAGCTGGCTCTTGACCCGCCTCCCAATGCACTGGAGCAGAAAATTGCCGGAAAAGGGAAAGGGCAGGGGGCTGTTCTGAACAGGGCAGACCCGTGAGCTCAAGCGTTTGCTCCTCCTGATCCAAGACGAGGAGCTGTTCTTCCCCAGGCACACCATTGGCAGGGACCAGGGCCCAGAGCAAGGGAATCACAAGGGGCTGCTTATCTGGTTGCCCCGGCGTTGGCGGTGTGCTTTGACGCAGTCTTAGGCGCAAGAGCCCGCGAGTGGCATCCCAGTCACGTTTCACGGTCACCGTGGGAGTACCAGCTTGGTCATACCAACGCTTGAACTGATCTAAATCAAAACCAAGGCGTTCACCTTCAATGCACGCACCTTCAGCAATCGCCGATACAAAGTCGTCCGTCGTGGCAGCTTCACCGTCATGGCGTTTGAAATAGAGAGCCATACCACGCATGAATCGTTTCTCACCCAGAAAAGTTCTGAGCATGCGAATTAACTCAGCGCCCTTCTCGTAAATCGTGGTGGTATAGAAATTATCAATCGCCTGGTAGGCATCTGGCTTCACAGGATGGGCAGTGGGCCCCGCATCTTCTCGAAACTGTGTGTTGCGGAGCATGGCAACATCTTCAATCCTTTTTAAGGCTTCTGAATGAAGATCAGCGGTAAAACATTGATCTCTAAAAACAGTGAGTCCTTCCTTTAAAGACAGCTGAAACCAATCGCGGCAGGTGATGCGATTCCCAGACCAATTATGAAAGTACTCGTGGGCAACAACACTTTCAATTCGCTCCAGTTCGGCATCTGATGCTGTTTCAGCATCGGCAAGAACCAACTTGGAGTTAAAAATATTGAGACTCTTATTCTCCATCGCCCCCATGTTGAAGTGGCGCACCGCAACGGTGTTGAACTCATCAAGGTCATATTCCAAGCCATAAACCTGCTCATCCCAGGCCATCGACCGTTTCAACGACTCCATGGCATGGGCCGTGAAGGGCTCATCTCCTGGCTCAACGTGAAGCCTCAAGCTCACCTTGCGGCCGGAAAGGGTCACAAACCGATCCCTAACCTCGCGAAGATCGCCGGCCACTAGCGCGAACAGATAGGAAGGCTTCAGGGATGGGTCCTCCCATGTCACCTCGTGGCGAGAGGGATCACCAACGAGTGGTCCAGCACTTAAGGCATTGCCATTGGAGAGCAACACCGGATAACGATCGCGATCGGCCTCGATACGAACGGTGAACCGACTTAGAACATCGGGGCGATCCGGGTGATACGTAATACGCCTAAACCCCTCGGCTTCGCACTGAGTGGTCAACATCCCCCCACTGGCATAGAGGCCCTCCAGCGAAGTGTTGGCCTGCGGGTCAATCCTGCACACCGTCGTGAGCTGAAACGGCACCTGCGGGGGCTGATGAATCACCAGTCCTTCCGCGGTAAGGCTGTAGTCGGAAGGCTGGAGCTCGTTGCAATCGATCGCGATCGATTGCAACAGCAAATCCACCCCTTGAAGCTCAAGAGCTTGGGGCTCCGGTCCCAACACCGGCGTCAGCTCCATTCGACAGGTGACCTCAACCGAATCGGACCCGATCACCACATCCAGAGCAATGGATGGAATACGAAAGGGAAAGGGTTTGTAATCCTTCAGCCGAATCGTCGGAGCAGTGGTGGAGGCGGAAGCCATGGGCAGGAGTCTCTACACCGATCTTGGCGTGCAGAGGTCCACTCCGTGGAGGCACCAAGCCAGGAGCTGGTGTCTCCACTCTCATTCGTCTGGTGCTGATTATTTGGCGGCCTGCTTCTTCAACGCCTCTTCCACCTTTTTCTTGACATCGGCGGGAACCTTGTCGGGACAGAACTGCATTGCACCGGTGATGATTTGAAATTCAGCGCCAGCGAACAACTGCTCATTGGTGAGCTTTTTGCTGCCTGTGGATGCAACCATGCCGCCGTGCCGTCCATTGAGGAGTTGGACATAAGTTGCCGCAGCTACGCCAACAGCTTTCGGGAACTCAATGCCTGCCGTGCGTGCATTGCACACGTAGGACGACCCCATGCCGCGATAAAGGAACACGTCTTCATTGCTTGCAGGCGATGTGGGCGCCTTGCCGGCCGACTGAGCCATCGCAGCAGGACCTGCTAAGCAGAGAGGCAGCAAAAGCAATGGTGCCGACAGAGCAGAACGGAGTCGGTTAAGGGGACGCAAAGGATCAAACCGGAATACGCAGCCATGGTGCCGCATGTTCACCGTTTCGGGCTAGGGGAGAGATGTCTAAATTTGACTCAATCTGATTCAAATCGGATCTTTTTCAGCGCTGGATCGGAGCTGAAGCATCCTCCATCCTTGTTTCGTGGTGATGTTCAACGATCTCGAGCACATTGTTTTGCCAGCTGTAAATCGCTCGAGAGCGATAGCGGTCCTCATCAATCAGTCGGGTGTACTCCTGCACATCCCAGTCTCCGTAATGGGATTCAAACACCATCTCATGTTCATCGACCTGCCGAATTCGGGTGCGATGGGGGGTTTGCTCGAGATAAGCACGATTGCGTTGAAGTTGGTGGCCCATCAAAGTGGCTTCCATGACTCCGGCCTTCTCATAGCGAGGCTTCTGATCAAAAAAGTCGGTGTCGCGTTCAGGCCACCAACTAAATCGGTAGCGGGGCTCACCGAATTGAAATTCCGAAAAGATCTCAACCCGGATCATCATGTCCAGGAAAAACACCTCCTCATTCTTGAAGAGGTACTGACGTCTTGATCGCCAAAGGCCAAGGTTGCGCGCAAACCACCGCCTCAGATTGCTATCGAGATGCAGGCGCTCAGAAGGTGGGGGCGCTCCGTTGGGTGGGTTTGAGCCTCGTTGTTCAAGCGGCAGAAGGGGCATGCCGTCTCCTCAGTAACAACAGAGTGTTCTCCTTCTTTTAGCGGATCTGCGAGGCTGAGCAAAAACCCATAAGGTAAGCCTCAACATTGCGAAGCCCTCTCGGTGGATGGGATTGATCGCAATCCGCGTCAAAAACTGAGTTTGTTACTCGTTGCTGGTCGCCACCATTTGTCCAGCCGCGATCTTCGCGAGTTGGTGGAATTTTTGCAGAACGAAGATTGCGGATTCGACGTCAGCCTTCAAATTTCAGATCCAACCCAACAACCTGAGTTGCTGGAACTCCACCGCTTGGTGGTCACACCCTCTTTGGTGAAGCTGCAACCACAACCCAAGCAAGTCTTTGCAGGCAGCAGCATCTTTCAGCAACTCCGAGGCTGGTTGCCTCGCTGGCAGCAAGACGAGGTGGTGAGCGGACTCGGTTTAAGCCTGAAGCCCACAGAGCTGGATGGAAGCAGAACCCAACGAGAGCTCCAGCTGGAAGATCAATTATTAGTGCTGCGTCAGGAAAACGAAACGTTGATCGACCGTCTGCAGGCTCAAGAGCGCTTGCTGAGGATGGTGGCTCATGAACTGCGTACGCCACTTACGGCGGCAACCTTGGCCATGCAAAGCCAGGAATTAGGCCAGATCGATATCCATCGATTCAGGGATGTTCTGAAACGACGCCTCGAGGAAATCGCCCTGCTCTCGAAAGATCTCTTGGAAGTGGGTAGCACACGCTGGGAAGCATTGTTCAACCCTCAAAGGCTGGATTTAGCCAGCGTTGCAGCTGAAGCGATTCTCGAACTGGAGAAACTTTGGCTCGGTAGAGATGTGACCATCCACACCGACATCCCGGCAGATCTCCCCAAGGTGTTTGCGGATCAGCGCAGAATGCGCCAGGTGCTTCTGAATTTGCTGGAAAACGCTCTGAAGTACACACCCAATGGAGGCTTGATCTCATTGACCATGCTTCATCGAACCAGTCAATGGGTGCAGGTGAGCATCAGCGACAGCGGGCCAGGGATTCCAGAAGAAGAGCAACAGCGCATTTTTCTTGACCGAGTACGGCTTCCTCAAACATCAGCCGGGGCTTCTGGGTTTGGGGTTGGACTCTCGGTTTGCCGACGCATTGTTGAAGTGCATGGCGGCAGGATCTGGGTGATTTCGGAACCAGAAAAAGGAGCCTGTTTCACCTTCAACGTGCCCATCTGGCAGGGCCAAGGTCAAGAGAAGGAGAACGTTGTCTTGACGGAGGGTCAGGCTGAACCGTAATTTCACAGGGTGCCGGAAGTTCAGAAGAGCTCTCGATCACGTTCTTGGCCCCATCGTCTAGAGGCCTAGGACACCTCCCTTTCACGGAGGCGACAGGGGTTCGAATCCCCTTGGGGCTACTGAATAACTAGATGAGACTTCATCTGGTTTGACCAACACTCTCCTCTCCAGGGGAGTTTTTTTTATGCACTATTCAGGAGGCCCTTGGGGCTCAGATCGAGACATCTGCTGAGGAGGAGAACCATGGCCAGGAGACAACGACGCTCTTTCTCTTGCAGGGAAGGACGAGAGACCGAATTCCAATGGAATCCAATGCCAGAAAGCTCTGAAGAGACGTCAAGATCCCTAACGAGCAGCTCTGCGTCTCGCTTCGGCTTCAACAGCTTTGAGGTTGGTGGTGAGATCGTCACGCAGCCGTTGTTCGATCAGGCCTATGGGCATACCCAAACAACCCTGAACAGTGAGTTCGTAGAAAAGGGCCGTTGCCTCGGGCATGGTTCTCAACCGCCAGGTCCCCTCAAAACGCCGGAAATCACCCTTCGTCATCTTGAATTTCAGCGTCCCCTCAGGCGCAAATTCTTCAAGCTCCAGCTCTACAGAAGCCGAAAACTTCATTCCCAGAAATTGCTGACATCCCTCTTGCTGCAGATGAACAATGTTGTCGTCTCGCCGCAAAAGTCGACTACTTGCAAGGTTGGGGATGAAGGCGCTCAGCTGGTCGTAATCCGTCAGAACAGTCCAAATCTGATCTGCTGATACCGGTGTCAAAAGCTGAGCAGCAAGGCGGCGGACGCCATCAGACATCCTTTCAACAGTCTGTTCAATAGGCTGATGATGCGACAACATCGCCTCTCCTGTGGGCATTTCGCCACGCTTCAGTTGTGTCAGACCACTGAAAGATGCCAAACCGTTTTCGCTTCTAATCCTGAGAGATTGACGTCGTTGACTCTAATGAAGAAACCTCAATTCAGCGCAAACTGATTGGCAAGTCAGTGGTGACGCTTATAGTCGCGCCATAACTGGGCATTTTCAATGCGAGTCAGCGCGACACCACAGACAACTGATGAACGGGCATTCACGATTGTCTTCACAGGCTTGGGTGGGCGTCGGGCAGAGCTATCTCGCTTAAACGTCTCGTACGGCCGTCTTCGGGACACCATTTGCGTTCTTCTCTCTCGGGGAGCACGCATCCAGTCCGTGAGTCCAACGGGCTCAGAGCAGGAAGCCGCACCCGTTCCATCTGCACCACCTGTTTCCGCCCCTGTGACCACTTCCAAAGAAAAGCCCGCTGCCAAAGCAAAGCCCGCTGCCAAAGCAAAGCCCGCGGCTAAACCTGTGCCGGTGAATCTCTACAAGCCGAAAGCTCCTTTCCTAGGAACTGTCACCGAGAATTATTCCCTACTTAAAGATGGCGCGATTGGTCGTGTGCAGCACATCACGTTCGATCTGAGCGGTGGTGATCCACATCTGGAATACGTGGAAGGTCAAAGCATCGGGATTGTTCCCGCTGGTGAAGATGCCAAAGGGAAGCCCCACAAACTGCGCTTGTACTCCATTGCAAGTACTCGCCACGGCGACAATCTAGAGGGCAACACCGTCTCCCTATGCGTCCGCCAGCTTCAGTATGAAAAGGATGGAGAAACCATCAACGGTGTTTGTTCCACCTACCTTTGCGATGTTGAGCCGGGTACCAAGGTCAAAATCACAGGGCCTGTCGGCAAGGAAATGCTCCTTCCCGAGGACGAAGAAGCCAATGTGATCATGCTGGCCACTGGCACCGGTATCGCCCCGATGCGCACCTACCTGCGTCGCATGTTTGAGCCGAGAGAGCGAGAGGAGAACGGTTGGAACTTCCGAGGCAAAGCTTGGTTGTTTATGGGAGCACCCAAAACAGCAAACCTGCTTTATGACGATGACTTCCTTCATTACGAGAAGGAATACCCCGATAATTTCCGCTACACCAAAGCCATCAGTCGGGAACAACAGAATCCAAAAGGCGGGCGGATGTACATCCAAGATCGCGTGTCTGAGCACGCTGAAGAGATCTTCGCAATGATCGAGGATCCCAAGACGCACGTCTACATGTGTGGCCTGCGTGGGA
>NZ_JAKUHK010000093.1:0-6930 GCF_023630655.1 Synechococcus sp. MU1655
TTGAATGTGGACGTGATTGTGATGGGCACCCGCGGCGTGAATCTCGAAGCCGAAAGCGGCAGCACGGCAACGCGGGTGATTCAGCTCGCGCCTTGTCCGGTTTTGGTGGTGCCGTGAGCACACCTCCGATTCAGTGGTATCCAGGGCACATTGCCAAGGCGGAACAGCAGCTCAAGCGCAACCTCGACAAGGTTGATTTGGTGATTGAGGTGCGTGACGCACGCATTCCCTTGGCGACTGGACACCCCCATCTCAACCGCTGGTTGAAAGGGAAGCAGCATTTGCTCGTGATCAATCGACGCGACATGGTCACGTCTGCGGCATGGGAGGCCTGGGACCAGTGGTTTAAGGAGCAGGGGCAGCGCACGGTTTGGTGTGATGCCAAAGCAGGTACCGGGGTGAAGCAGGTGCAGCAGGCGGCGATTCGGGCTGGCAATCAACTCAACGAGAGGAGAAAGAATCGGGGGATGCGCCCGCGGGCGGTGCGTGCCCTCACCCTCGGCTTTCCCAATGTGGGGAAGTCGGCCTTAATCAATCGCTTGGTCAAGAAAAAGGTGGTGGCGAGTGCCCGTCGGGCTGGGGTCACCCGCACCTTGCGTTGGGTGCGGGTTGGCCAAGACTTGGACTTGCTCGATGCCCCCGGCGTGTTGCCACCTCGCTTGGATGATCAACGGGCGGCGCTGCATCTCGCCCTATGCGATGACATTGGCCAGGCGGCCTACGACGGCGAGCTGGTAGCTCAGGCGTTCTTGAGATTGTTGATCGATGCCCAGGGCCGCGAGGCCTCCGGGGTTGTGCTGTCGATCCTTGAGCAGCGTTATGGAACGCCAGTGGCTGGAACTACCGCTGACCCTGCGTTCTGGCTTGAGGCAACGGCCGAACGTCATACCTCCGGGGATACGGCACGGATGGCACAGCGGTTGCTGGATGATTTCCGACGTTCGCTGTTGGGTTCGATTGCTTTGGAGTTGCCCACCGATACTTAAAAATATTGGAATTAAAGATTGAGAATGCTGTGTTGATTGCTGGGGCTTCGTGTAAACATCGCTTGTATAATTAAGTCTTTAAAGCTTTCGCAAGTCGTGGATATGCAAGATGCAATCCTCAGCTTTCAGCAAGATCCGTGTCTGCCTGGTTGGGGTGACCCCTATTCGGTTTATGCGCGGATGAGAACCGAAGCTCCAATTCATTGGTGTGAAGGCCCAGGACTTTGGGTGATTATTTCCCATGCCGAAGCGGTCGAGCACATGAAAGATCATCGCTTTAGTCGTCAGCAACACCTCGATAAACTAATATCTCGATTTGGCAATGGACATATTTTTGAAAAGCAAAAAAATGACTTGCCTTATATGGATGGATCTGACCATGCGAGGCTTCGTCATCACGTGACGAATGCTTATCATGGAATTGAATTTTCTACATTAAGGGAATTCACAACTTCATTTCTGGATTCTCGTTTAGAGAGTTTGTCGAGTCAAAAACAATTTGACGTTGTGCATGAGGTTGCTGATCTCCTCCCTGTGATGGTGGTCAGTGAGCTGTTAGGAGTTCCTGCTGATCAGCAAGAGCAGGTGGGGCGAAAGGTTGGATCATTTGTGCGTGCTAGAGGTCTCACGCAAACAGAATTAACGGTCGAGAGAGGAGATGATTCAATGGCATTTTATGAAGAATACTTTTTGCCGTTGATCCATAAAAAGCGCAGCAAACCCTCTTCTGATTTGCTCAGCCGTTTAATCGCTGATCCCCAGGAAGGAGTCCATCTTTCAGACGAGCAATTGTTGTTGATTATCAGCAGTAACTTCTACTCTGCAAGTGTTTATACGCTTCGATTGTTAGTGGGTACCTTGGCCTGGGCGATGGCTTTGAATCCTCATGCTTATTCCCGAATCCAAGGCGATCGAGAGCTCGTTGTACCCGCTCTAGAAGAGTTGTTACGGTGGGATCCTCCTGCTCAGGCCACTAATGCCAGTGTTGCTTTAGAAGATGTAGAGATTGGTGGAAAGATTGTGAAGTCAGGAGATTCTGTATCCGTTCTTGTGGGTGCAGCCAACCGCGATCCGAAAACCTTTGTTGACCCTGATCAATTTTTGATTGATCGTCACCCTAATCCTCATATCAGTTTTGCACCTGGATTACACCAATGCCTCGGACTTCATCTTGCGAGGATGGAAGGTCAGGCTGCACTGAATGCATTTTGTGATCATTTCTCATCACTGTCCGTGATCCAATCTGAGAGTCAACGTTTTGTCGGTGATCGATTCCGAGGTTTTGATCGCTTGATGCTTGAAGTGTCTCGTCGATGAGAAGTATCCTGAAGTTATCTCCTATGGATTACATTGAATGCCTGTTTGTTGGTTCTTCTGATGGGCCTGAAGAATCTGCTTTAAAAAATAACCTGATTCATTCCGTTGATTCAGCATTGGCCCATGTTGAAATGCGTTTAGAGCAAGGCCTGAGTCGATGGCTTGTCGTTGCAGTCAATCAGCAGAAGGGCTTGTCGCAGGTTAGTGATCCTGATTTTCACATCACTCGTTTGATTGAACAGGCCTATCAGCGCTGGACGCGTGATCAAATCACATTGATTGCTGATGTTGGGCTGTCGCCTTATCTTGAATCAGGCCAGAGTGTTGTTTTCGCTGATAATAAAATTGACATTGAGGCTTCGTATCAGGCTGCTATTGCTTTGGCCCTGCGATTTGCTAAGGCTGGAGCTCATTATGTTGCGCCTTGCCTTTCGTTGCCGGAGCAGACGTCGAGGATTGTTCAGGCATTGAGTAAGAGTGGTCTTGAGTGTGGATTAATGCCATATAGCACTAAGTTTTCATCTTCTCTTTATGGTCCTTACCGAGACACGGTCCAATCCTCATTGGGCCTGAAGCGTAAAAACTATCAATTTGACTTTAGTGATGCTGAACAAGCTCTTCAACAAATGGATTCAGATTTGAAACAGGGTGCGGAGATGACCATCGTGAAACCGGCTCTTCCTTATCTGGATGTGCTTCAAGATGCTTGTCGCCGCTCTACGAAACCCGTAGCTGTTTATCACGTCAGTGGTGAGTATGCGATGGCCATGCATGCGTCTGAAGCTGGTTTGCTCAACCTCTCTGATTATTTTGAGGAAATTCATACGGCTTTCCATCGCTGCGGCGTTCGATATGTGATTGGTTATGCGGCCGATTTCTTTTTGGCATTGAGGAAGACATCATCTGATCAATGAGAATTCTTGTTGTTGGAGCTGGTCCTGTTGGATTGATGTTCTGCGCGAAGCTTTCCACATATGGTCATGAATGTGTCCTTATTGAGAGGAATCCTTTACACCATACCCTTTCCAGAGCGTCAACTTTGCAGCCGGCTTCACTCGAATGCTTGAAGGAATTTTCTTTTCTCCATCGGCTGATTTCTCGAGGTCAGTGCATCCATGATCTGATGTCTTGGGATGTTGATCGTGATTTAAAAAATATCTGTTCATATGATTTGATCGATGGTGAGACTCCGTATCCCTTTCGTCTTCATGTGAATCAATCCTTGCTTCGAGATGAATTGATTCGCTTTTTACGTCAATGTCCTTCTTGTACGATTCTTGATCAGGCTGATGTGACCTCTGTGCTGTCAAATAGCTCGGCACATGGAGTTGCGCTTCGTATGAAGTTGAGGGGCAGTAGTCATTTGGAGCAAATCCTCCATGGTGATTTTTTGGTTGTGAGTGATGGAGCAAAAAGTGTATTACGCACCCAGCTTGGGATTGATTTTGATGGCTTTGATCTCCCGGCTCCCGTTGTGCGATTTTCTGTTGATTCGATTCCTGAATCGCTGCGTTGTGAGCTTGCGGGTGTGTCCTATTTGAAGTGCTTTGGCTCCTCTGTAAGCTGTTTAAAAATGTCGGATGGATGGCGGTTTATTCTTAGACCAACGATCGCTGAAGTGTCAGAAGCGCTGTTCAGTTCTGATTGGATTAGAAAGAAGCTCGCAATAACATTTCAATTCCTGATACAGCCCTCTTGGTGGAAAACTGTATCGGGTCTGCGCGATTCATATCGTGTTTCTCAACGTGTTGCTTCCTCGCGAGTGCGACAACGCGCCATCCTGATCGGAGATGCAGCTCACATTACAAATACTCGAGGTGGTTTCAATTTAAACTTCGGCATCATGGAAGCTCATTCCCTTGCGACATCCTTCTCCAAGGGAATGTACCTCGATGATCTTTGGTCTTGGAGCAATCGCTGGAGCACTCTGACGCGCTCGGTCTTGCTGCCAAGAACAGCTCGTTTATTGTTTGGTCAGACGCCATTTCAATCCCTTGGTGCATCGGATCAAAAAGAGATCCTGATGCGTGCTTCACTTCTTGACTGCCTTGATGTCACAGATTGATTGTTCATGACGAGTTGCTTTGCCGGATCGGTTGGAATGATTGTTCCGCCCTCCAACCCAACCCTTGAGATTGAAATTAAATCTCTGTTGGGTGAGAACCCATACCTCTATACGTCCAGATTGCCTGTTTTCCCAAATTGCGATTTAGCTCAGAGGAATACTGAGTATTTAAACAACTATTTAGACACGGCAAAGCGGTTTGGATCTTTGCCATTGTTGGCCGTCATTGTTGGCTTAACGGGGTCCAATTATGCTGATGGCCCTGAAGCAGATCGAGAGCGTTGTGACCGTATCGCTGAGGAGTTAAATGCACCATTTACCACCTGTAGTTTGGCTATTTTAGATCTTTTGCGATCTCTTGGTTTCTCTCGCTTGCACTTGGAGCTTCCTTATCCAGACTGGTTGATTCGTGAGGCGAAAATGTACTGGGAGCGTGCTGGTATTGAAGTGGTTGCTGCGAATTCTATTCTTAAGGCGCTTGGTTCTGCTGATGCGTATGAAATCGACAATGTTCAACTTGAGCGTTATTTGAGTTCGCTGTCGCTTTATGCCCATGCGCCTGTTTTGTTGTCTGGAACCGGCATGCGCACCACAGGCACCTTAGAGGATTTGGTGGATCGTCTTCCAGTGCCTCTATTGTCTTCTAATTTGGCATTAGCACACTGGCTTTTAAAGCAATGTGGTCCTGATCAAGGTCATGGTTCTGTCTTGTTTAAGAAGTTATTGGCGAAGCTTCAAGGCTTTTCTTCCACATCTGACTGGACGAATGTTGATGCCTTTTTTAACCCCTATTAAGGGTTTGTGGAAAGAGGCTTTCGTTAAGGGGTGCTTCCAGGTAATGCTGGATTATATGTTTCGTCTGCTCCATACCCAGATGTTCGCCCATCAAAGTGACGGCCTTATCCATACGGTCGCTTTGGCTCAGCGGGTTGCCTGGATCACCTTTTAAGAGGCTGCCAGAGGTCTGAGAGGTTTGACCATTGTTTTCAACGATGGTGATCTCTGCCCAACGTCCGGGTTGGGATCCATCCGAGCAAAGTTGGGTTCGATCTAAGATTCGCTGTAGAGCGGAAAGATTGAGGTAGGCATCGCTGAAGATTGTTCCGTTCGTTTCACCCGTTAATAAAGTAATGCAGGTTGCATATTGCAGGCTGAATTGCGCTTGGATGCGGTTGTTGGGTTTGGCTAAGCCGCAGTACTTTGCTGCTTCTGCATAGGTTTTGATCAGAATGGATTGTGGCCATTCCTTTTCCATCAGATGTTGTCCTGTCGCATATCCCTTCTCCCTCCTCCATGCCAGCGCTGCTTCCATGCCGTAATGCAGGTGTCTTGCCCCAGGTAATAATTTGACGTAGCTCTCTTCAATCGATAAGTGGTTCCCAATCTCGAGGTTCAGATCGTGGGGCCATCGCTGACTGTGGTCAATCGATAAGTCGATCAGGGGATCAGGTCCATGAATGTCTGCGATGGATGCAATCGCGAGATCCATGCCTCTATTGGCGGCTAAGCCGGAATACAGCAGACGTGATTGCGCACCTGCTTTGACAGCTGCAAACAAACTGCGACTCATTTGACAGAGGGCGGCATTGACGGCACCTGTTGTTTGTTGGGGTGTGGCCTTCAAAAGGGTGCATGCAGAGACCGTGGCCGCGATGGTTCCCCATGTTCCATCGACATGTTCACCTGCTGGCACTGCATAGGCTTCGCCAAATCTTGCGCCCACTTCGTAGCCATGGAGCATGGCCAGAAGAACTTGCCCGAGGTTCCGTTGTTGACTGATGCCAAGGCTGATGCAGAGGGGCACCGTATGCAGTCCCGGACGCCCATGGGCTTTTGCATTGCCTTCGATGAGTTCGTTCCATGTAGCTGCTGCTGATAAAAGTGAAATCAATCCATGCAGACTTTGCGTTTTTTTTAGGCCTGGGATCCATAATTCACCAGCTGCAATTGTGCCAACCTTTTGTTCAAGCTCTCTGATTTCGTCATTGAACAGTCCATTGATGATGACGGCTATGGAGTCGAGAAGGATCAGCCGACAAGTGGTGATGATCTCGGCTTGTCTTTTGTTAGGGCTTCCCTGCCAAATATCTGTTAATTGACGAATCAGAAGTGCTGTCTTTGGCTCATGCTTCGACGAGCTGTCTGAATCCGCTGTGTTAGGACCATGAAGATTGACGGTTTCGCCGGCCATGAGTGCAAAGAGTCACTATCCCCTCATCATCTTAGCTGTGGTGATGGGGGTGAATATTGGCAATATGTTTTACTCTCAGTCTCTTTTGCCGGTGATATCGAATGGCTTCGATTTGCCCGATGGGCAAGTGTTTTGGGTGCCTGTGTTCTTGCAAGCAGGGCTTTTGACGTCATTGATCTTTCTGTTGCCAGCGGGGGATATCTGGGATCGCCGGCTGTTGCTTCGATGGCTTGCATTTGGCTGTTCTGCATCAGCATTTGCGGTGGTTTTGAGTTTGAATTATCACTTTGTTTTGGCAGCATTTTATTGCCTTGGCTTGTGTTCTCTGACGTCCTATATGCTTCCAGCCTTTCTGTCTGGGCTGATTCCTC
>NZ_JAKUHK010000094.1:0-6866 GCF_023630655.1 Synechococcus sp. MU1655
CTCAGTAATCATCACTGCAGCATGTTCTGGTGAGGTTTTGAACATTCCGCTTTTTTGGCGTTTGATCAAGGCATAAGCCGCTTCCCAACTGACCTTGTGATCGTTATTACTACTTCTCATATAACAATAAATTTTTGCGCCCTTAACGGCCTCAGGTGTCCCCGCGATCGCTTCTAAAGGAGTCAGGCTAAGTCCAGCTATACCGGCCAGAGAGAGGAGGAGCGCAAGGCGCTGGCGCAGTCGGGCCATGGCAGGACGATTGAAGCGATCAGAAACTAAATTATCGATTCAAATCGCTCTGTCTAGGCCCGAGTCAGGAATCACCCAGCCCAAGTGGTGATAGCAGTTTCACCACAACAGGGATGACGAGCAAGACAGTGATCAAGCGAACGGCATGCAGTGCAGCAACAGCTGCGCCAACGCCGTAGTCAGCTCCAACCAGGCTCATGCCGCTGATTCCTCCAGGCGCTGCACCCAGCAGGGTGACGAGAGGATCAACGCCTAGCAGTCTGCTGCTCCATAGCCCCACCACAATTCCGGTGAGGACAAGGGTGAGCGTGATCAAGACCGCAGGCTTCCACAATTGCTGTAATTGATCGAGTGAGGTTTTAGTCAGGCCTGTACCGATCACCGTGCCAATGGCGATTTCCAGACAGGTCTTTGTGCCTGCTGGCCATTGAGCCACCTCGAGGCGTCCACTCATGCTCACCATCGCGGTTCCGATCAGTGCGCCTGCCAGTGGTGCAGCAGGGATTCCAGTGCGTGTGGCAAGCAATCCCATGCTCGTGCCGGCTAGGAGATAGAGGAGCACCGTTGTGAGTGGGGGCATGAACACCACGCTGCAGATTGATCCTTAGTCTGGTTCGAGTGGTTCTGATGTGCTGTTATCGGGGCACATCTGTTTACTGGTGCGATGACTCAGTCCGTTTCCTTTCGCATAACGCGTACCGCTGAGGATGTAGCCCAGACCCTTAATGCTTTATCTCAACGGCTGATCAAGCTTGAGAACCGCCTTGAAAGTTTGGAGCTTCAGCTGGAACGCCAGTCGTCTGAGGTCAACACCATGCCTACAGATGAGATGGAACGCCTTGATGGGGTCGATCGTTTGCTGACCGACTGCAGAGACCTGCTACTGCGTTCTGATCCGCAATGGGTGGATCAATCCAACTCTGATATGTGCTCGGAGCAAGACTTGGCGGCCTAACCCATCCCCATGGTTGCCACAATTTGAATAAAGCGATCCATGGCTCATTCATCGACCAATTCCGCAGCGATGCGCGAAGTCACGTCGCGCAACTGCCAAAATTTCTTTGAAGGTGGTCACCAGCTTGAAAAGCTGGAATTCGCTCTAGCTGTTGCAATCACACGTGGAGATGCCAGTAGATGCGAAATGCTTCGTGGTCAGATTGCTGAACTTGGAGGCAACATCGAAGAGCCAGGTACTTGAGTTGAGATTGGCTTATCATTGATTCGTTAGACTATTGATATCTAAGTCCATTTAGTGTTGAATTCGGTACTCGATAGAACTTCAACGATGGTGCAATCTGCTCCCAATCAAAAACAGGAGCATCTTGCTAAAGCAGATGTGTTTTTTCAACAAGCGCAATCTGCGGCCGAGGCAGGCGATGTTTCGTCTTCAGGATCTTTTATTTTGAAAGCCCTTGAACAGGAACGACGCGCAGGCACCGTCGGTCCTCAGGTGATGCAACTGATTAAACCTAGATCTTGACTAAGCGGGTGACCGGATTCGAACCGGCGACGTCCAGCTTGGGAAGCTGACATTCTACCGCTGAATTACACCCGCATAGGCGTGATCCTATCCCACGCCCGATGCCCAAGTTGATGATTAATTGCTCTAATTATTGCTTAAGACGGCTGATGCAGCGCTAAGTCCCGCACCCATCTGGCCCTTATGGAAGCCAAGTGAATGCAACACGGATTCAATGGCAGCTACGGCGGTCAAAACATCTCGATCGCAAACAAAGCCGAGATGGCCAATGCGGAACACCTTGCCTTTGAGATGGTCTTGACCGCCGGCTAACAGAATGTCGAAGCGATCTTTAATGGTTTTACGAAGCAGTTCCGCATCCATTCCTGCAGGTGCAACTGCCGTAATCGCCGGACTTCCATGGCCTTCGGCTGCAAACAGCGTCAATCCGATCGCTTTCATCGCAGCGAGTGCTGCATCGCGGTGACGCGCATGGCGGGCGAAAATCGCTTCAAGCCCCTCCGCCTGCATCATCTCCAGCGCGGCGTCGAGAGCGAAGTACAAATTCACTGCAGGCGTGAATGGATTGCTGTTTTTGGCTGCAGTTTTTCGATAGGGACCCAAATCCAAATAAAACTTGGGTAGATCGGAGCGTTCGTAGGCTTTCCAAGCTCGCTCACTCATCGCGACAAAGCTGAGCCCTGGCGGCATCATGTAGCCCTTTTGGGATCCAGATGCGACCACATCCAGGTTCCACTCATCCATGGGCACGTTGGTGGCGCCAAGGCTTGTGACGCAGTCGGCGATTGTTAGAGCTGTGCCATGGGCTTGGACGTGGCGGCTGATCGTTTCAAGATCGTTGATCACGCCTGTGGATGTTTCTGAATGGGTCAGGATCACCGCTCGGATCGTTTTGTCACTGTCGGCTTCCAACACGGTCCGGAAGTTGTCTGGGTCAAGGGGTTGTCCCCAGTCCGCCCTGATCACCTCCACCTCAAGGCCGTAGGCACGTGCCACCTTGACCCAGCGCTCGCCAAACTTGCCATTGTCGCCACAGATCACCCGATCTCCACGACTGAGTGTGTTGATGATTCCAGCTTCCATGGCAGCTGTGCCGCTACCGGTGATCACCAGTACGTCGTTGTTGGTTTGATGGAGCCAGCGCAGTTGGGCCGTTGTTCGTTCCACCACCGCTTGAAACTCACCGCTGCGGTGCCCGATGGGATGGCGTCCCATCGCTTTCAGAACCGTTTCTGGCACCGGGGTGGGTCCGGGGATCATCAGGGTGAGCTTGTCCTGCACGTCCGGAAGAGCGCCAATCGTTCATTCTAAAAAACGATCCGCTGGCTATTCGGTATCACCCAATCCCGCACAGACTCCCCCCAAGGGCTGACACTCCCCGTCTGGGTTGCCGCCGCAGCTCGAGCGGCCACGAAAGTGTTGTGTGGAAAGGCGTTCGAAACTCCACAATCGCTGCAGATTCCAGGTCGTGATCAGCCCCTCAGCGTGCCGCTTCAATCGGCAGCGCCCTTGCAAGGAGGTGAGCAAGCTTTGGCGATCAGCCGCTGCGACCCAGGTCCAGGTCTTGATCTCACTCGAGATTTAGAAATTTGGGTTCAGGTGCGTTGGAGTCAACCGGAAACAGGCTGGTTGGAGATCGTGCCGGGGGAGGGGATCGGCAGACAGGGGCCTGAGGGTGATCTTTGCGCTTCTGATTTCGCCCGCCGCGTCTTGGAGGCCAATCTGCGCGACCTGGTTCCTCCTGGTCGATGTTTGCAGATGGAAGTTGTGTTTCCGCTCGGCCGCGAATTAGCCCAGCGCACGAGTAATGCAGCGTTTGGCGTGGTGGACGGCTTGGCCTTGATCGGCACGCAAGCCGAGGTGCAGTCGAGTGCATCGCCGGATCAGCTGCGCGCCAGTCTTGATGCTCTTCAGGCAATTGCGGGAGCAGCCGATTTCTGCGGATCCCTCACCCTTGTGATTGGGGAGAACGGGTTGGATCTCGCCCATCAGCTGGGTCTTGCTGATCAACAGCCTCTGCTTAAGGCAGGGAATTGGATTGGGCCTTTGCTTGTGGCCAGTGCGGAAGCGGGTATTCGCAACCTCCTGTTGCTCGGCTATCACGGAAAGCTGGTCAAATTGGCCGGCGGGATCTTCCATACCCACCACCATTTGGCGGATGGTCGATTAGAGGTTCTTGCGGCGATTGCCCTGCAGCAGGGACTCGGTGTGGATCTGATCAAAGACCTACTGGCTTGTGCGTCGATGGAATCGGCGCTTCAAGAGCTTCAGAAGTGCGATTCCACCAGTGCAGATCAGGTCTGGCAAGCGATTGCACAGGCTGTTGAAGTGCGAAGCGAGGCATACCTAAAGCGTTATGGCACCTGGTCTATGCGGGTTGGTGCCGCGTTATTTGATCGCGAACGTCAGTTGCGTTGGACCGGATTGACAGGACACTCCCTTCTCGCCTGCTGCGGACTTGGCATTCATTCGGAAGGGGAAGAGGCCGGCTTTGATCCTTCTCTACGCTGAAGGAACTGAAGGTTTGGAAGGCCGTTCCTTTGACGGTCCTAGTGCGGTATGTCATCAGTCCAGAGCGAAGGTCAGCGCAAACCGGCCATCGTCATTCTTGATTTCGGTTCCCAGTACTCGGAACTGATTGCCCGCCGCGTTCGTGAGACGCAGGTGTTTTCGGTGGTGTTGGGCTACAGCACCAGCGCTGAAGAATTAAGGGCTTTGGCTCCGCGTGGAATCATCCTCAGCGGAGGCCCAAGTTCGGTCTATGCCGATGAGGCTCCCCTCTGCGATCCAGCGATTTGGGATCTGGGCATCCCTGTGCTGGGGGTCTGCTACGGCATGCAGTTGATGGTTCAGCAGCTTGGTGGTCAGGTGGTGGCGGCTACGGGTAAGGCTGAATACGGCAAGGCTCCGCTCATGGTGGATGACCCCACTGCACTTCTCACGAATGTGGAGAGTGGCTCCACGATGTGGATGAGTCACGGTGATTCTGTGGAGGCCTTGCCCGATGGCTTCCTGCGTTTGGCGCATACAGCGAATACGCCTGAGGCGGCGATCGCGAATCACAAGCGACGCTTATACGGCGTTCAATTTCACCCTGAGGTGGTTCATTCCACCGGTGGAATGGTGATGATTCGCAATTTTGTTTATCACATCTGTGGTTGCGAACCGGATTGGACCACTGAGGCTTTTATCGATGAAGCAGTGGCAAATGTGCGTGACCAAGTTGGTCAAAAGCGTGTGTTGCTTGCCCTGTCAGGAGGCGTGGATTCTTCAACTCTAGCTTTTTTATTGAAGAAAGCGATTGGAGATCAACTCACTTGCATGTTTATCGATCAAGGCTTTATGCGTAAAGGCGAGCCTGAATTCCTGATGGAGTTCTTTGATCGTAAATTTAATATTCATGTTGAGTATATCAATGCTCGAGAACGTTTTATTAAAAAGCTTGATGGCATTACGGATCCAGAAGAGAAGCGCAAAATCATTGGCACGGAATTCATCCGCGTGTTTGAAGAGGAGAGTCGCCGTCTTGGCCCATTTGATTACTTAGCCCAGGGCACGCTGTATCCGGATGTGATTGAAAGTGCTGGTACCAACGTGGATCCCAAGACCGGGGAGCGTGTGGCTGTGAAGATCAAGAGCCATCACAACGTGGGAGGACTTCCTAAGGATTTGCGCTTCAAGTTGGTGGAGCCCCTGCGCAAACTGTTTAAGGATGAAGTTCGTAAAGTGGGCCGAACGCTCGGGTTGCCCGAGGAGATCGTGAGTCGCCATCCCTTCCCAGGCCCTGGACTGGCGATTCGCATCTTGGGCGAAGTGACGGAGGACAAGCTTGATTGTTTGCGTGATGCCGATCTGATTGTGCGCGAGGAAGTGAATGCGGCAGGGCTCTATCACGACATTTGGCAGGCGTTTGCGGTGCTTCTTCCCGTTCGCTCAGTGGGCGTGATGGGGGATAAGCGCACTTATGCCTGGCCGATCGTGCTGCGCTGTGTGTCGAGTGAGGACGGCATGACCGCTGATTGGTCGAGGCTTCCCTATGACCTGATGGAAGCGATTTCCAATCGGATTGTGAATGAGGTGAAAGGAGTGAATCGCGTGGTAATGGACATCACTAGCAAGCCCCCAGGAACGATTGAGTGGGAATAGTTAGTGCTGGCACCGACAAATGCATTTAGCTCATTGAGAAAATTTTTTTCAAGCTAATAGAATGATATTTAATTCAAAAGGGCACTGGGAATTTATTTATAAGCTCATGAGAGGTCAGTTGTTATGGGTATTTCAGCAATCAAAAGCTCGATGTTGGGATCTCCCGCCGCGATTGACTTAAGTTTCGCGGTAAGCTTTTAGGAGGTGAATTTGTCGGTAGAATTCTTTTGCATCGAATATACGTCGATGTTGTAAGGCAGGCGTTGCGGTCTAAGTTGAAAAATATGACTTTTCCAGCTATTATTGATCGTGATCTTTCAAAGCTCTTGTTTGGTGCAGGTCAATGACTAGAAGACACGCCTACTATGCATCTCTTGAAATCGTTCAAGACGGAAAATGTTATCGCTGTGACCTTCCGTATAAATCATTGAGCAATAAATTTGAACAAAAAGAAGTGATCGATCACTTTTATTCGATACTTTCTCATTCGATAAATAATGGAGTTATCCAAATGTATGGAATGACTGCCTATGATTTTGCAGTGGATATTGTGGTCAATGAAAGTGAATCAGTTGCGAATTATGATTTAAGTTGGCATTTCTCTGTTGATTGCTGGCAAAAAATCTCTTGCCCACGCGCGCATCCTTATCAGCATCGCCTGAATTTATTAGGGCTGCTTAACAAGCATTACGAGACTGTATATCTTGGCTCTTCAGATATTCCGACAGAAGTTGAATATGCTATCAGGAGAAGTGGGCTGGAAGATTATCGTTAGTGCCGATTTGGATGGCCGAATGAATTAGGCTGCAATTGCTAATTTGTTTATTTTTATCGGCAAATGTCTCTATTCAAAGCATATGACTGCTAGCGACAGTCCTGAGGCTTTTGAGCCCTCACCTCTCTCGTTAAGAGTTTAATTAATTCAATCGTTTGACAAAGATCTATAATAATAAATTCGCACTTGTTTTTTGTGGATGTTTTTTGTTCGACA